>DATHKH010000184.1:0-8315 GCA_035286325.1 Flavobacterium sp. | reverse complement strand
CAAACGTTCAGCGGCAGCGCGGGAAAACGGCGTCGAAATAAAAATCATGCCTTTGCTTTCGACATAATTTTTCAATTCGAGTTCTTCATTTTCATCCAAGGCGCAGCGTTCCATGATATCATAAATGGAAACATCGGCATTTCCGGGAATGACTTTTTTGGCGGCGCCGCTCATTTCATCGGCGACAATATGTGTTTGGTGCTTGACGACCTCAACGCCAGCGCGATGGGCAGCATCGACCATTTCTTTTGCGACCGCAATTGAGCCTTCGTGGTTGATTCCGATTTCGGCAATGACCAACGGCGGGTAATCCGGACCAATTTTTCTTCCTGCTATTTCGATAAATGGATTCATTTTGCTTTGTAAACTCTGATTCTTACTTTGATATAGGTCTTGGCTTTTTCAATAAACCAGAATATTTTTCTCCCTAAAGTTGGGTTGACAAAAATCAACTGGCCGCCGCCAACATAGTGTTCCGAACTCGTATCACCATGTGCATAATTCTTACGCTTTTGCATTGTAATGACGTTGACATGCTTCGAATTCGGGAAAAATTCGAGGATGTTGTTCGTTTGCGGTTTGCGGTCGCCTTCGATAAAAATAATCGTGTCGCCTTTGCAATATTTGACGATTTGCTGAAAATTGCTGTCGTAGCCATCGATAACGATCAGGTCGAATTTAGTGTCTTTTACGGCAGCCAATTCCGGATATAAGTCGATTTTACCATAATCTTCAACATTCGTTTTTAGCGCATTGAGGCAGAATTCGTTGGCTTCCGTCCCGACATAATTGATGGATCGGTTATGCTGTTTCGCAAATTTCAACACTGAATCGGATATTGACCCAATGCCCAATCCCATTTCAAGGATATTCTTAACGTCGTATTTCTTAATCAGCTTGAGGATGATTTCAATCGCAAATTCGCTGGCAATATACTCGCTGCCTTCCATTTCGCAAAAGCGTTTGTAATTCTGTATGGCTAAATCCTTATAATTCATGGTCTGTTTTTAAATTCATTAAATAAGCGGCATAATCAAAATCGGCTTGGGTATCGATATCGACATTTGCAAAAGGGTGACCGACTTCCAGTGGGAACGCATTTTCGCTGATGATTTTGTCGTTCATAATCAAGCTTGATTTGCTGATGTACAACAATCCGTTTTCAAAAAAAAGCGGTTCCAAATCCTGGCTGCGCTGTCCGGGTTCATAATTGTATGGCAGGAATTTGTCACCTGAAATTTTCCCGAATTTATGGTGGTTTCTGGTCACGGTAAACAGGCTGTCGCAATTTTTGTTTTTGTAGATTCCAAATGCTTCAGCCAATAAAGTTGCAGGGCGCAACGGATTGGTCGGCTGCAGCAAAATGACATTGTCAACGTCAAAATCAAGGTTTTCCAATACGTGTTTCAAGGCCGAAACCGTCGGTTCTTCATCGCCTGAAATGGCTGAAGGCCTGTGAATGACTTTGGCACCAAAATCCAATGCGACTTTAGCGATGCCGTCATTATCCGTAGAAACATACACGGCGTCAATAATGCTGTTTTTTTGGGCGTATAAAATGCTGTGGGCTATCAATGGCAATCCATTCAATGGAAGGATATTTTTTCCCGGCAATCTTTTCGAACCGCCGCGTGCAGGAATAATAGCTATGTTTTTCATTTTTGGACTGATAGGCGGTAAAAATAGTTATTTTTCCGGTTTCCAAAATGTTTTTGTTTCTCCTAATTTCTTGTATTGCTGATATTCTTCAAAAGTCAGCCGGTTGCTGTACCTGATGATTTTTGGGATTGAAATAACCAAGTCAGAAAACGCAAGAATGAGTGACTTCAGCACTTTTAAATCGCCCCTGAAAATTTTGGTTTTGTGTTGTTGCCATATGGAGTATAAGAATTGTTTTGGGATTTTCCTTTTCGGAAGAAATAAAAAGTAGATGTACCAGCCGGCACGCAACGCCCTTCGCAGGCGAATTGTGAAATCGACGTCATTTCTTCGGGCTTTCATATCCACGCGATGCTGCACCAAAACCGACGGCAAATAATGAACCTGCCAGCCTTTCTTAAACAGCTGGTATGCGGCGAAATCTTCTTCTCCATAAAAGACAAACCATTCCGGATAGTCGGGAATGTCGCGCCAGGCCTTCATTCTCCAAACATGGCCGCAGCCAACAAACCCTTTTACGATTTCTGTATTTGCAGATGATGAAACATCCGGCGGAACCGATTTGCTCCACAACAACCGGAAAGCGATCAGGCCGCATTTTGGATTTTCG
This sequence comes from Flavobacterium sp., assembly GCA_035286325.1. Classification (GTDB taxonomy): domain Bacteria; phylum Bacteroidota; class Bacteroidia; order Flavobacteriales; family Flavobacteriaceae; genus Flavobacterium. The sequence goes on along the minus strand of DATHKH010000184.1, from coordinate 6,046 downwards.
GTAAAATGGATTTCAATCTTTTCCAACGGCGAATCGGACAGAAAATGGGCGTCATCGTCGAGTGAAATGGCATAATCCGCCGACGTCAATCGCAACAACATATTCCTGCTGAAAATATAGCCCTTTGAGGTTTCGTGTCGAACAAGCAGGATTTCAGGGTAGTTGGTTTTGATGAAATCGCTCGTGCCATCGGTTGAGCCGTCGTCACAAATGATGCATTCCACATCGGGCCGTTCGAGGATATCTCCCATTGTTCCAAGTGTGAAAATCAAATCCGGAAGGCGGTTTTTCGTGGAAATGAGTATGGCGAACCTTTTCAAAATCGGTTGGGCTTATTGGAAAGGAATTTCAACATGAAGAAAAATCTCCTGAAAACATACCAGATATCGCTGAAGAAATGCCTGGTGGTCTTCCATCCGCCCATAAGAAAATCTTTCACGGCTTTTGGAAAAGTCGGGTTGGTATGGAACAATTGGTAACTGCCGATGACATCATTTTTGAACCTGAAAAAAGTCTGCGCACGGTTTCTTTTCTTATGGTAGCAAAAAATGGAAGGCACAAATTCGATTTTGTAACCGAGCTTCAGCATCCGAATCGTCCATTCCTTGTCTTCAAAAGTCTGCACGTCACTTTTGAAAGGATGTTCACGCCACATGCGTTTGTTGAAAACCGATCCGGCAAAATTCAGTCCGGCTTTGTTCGGTTGTTTTACGCTTTCCATCCCATTGATATGGGCCGAGTAATCAAAATAATTGTGAAGGCAACGCAAACCAGCAAGTTCGTTTTCCCTTCCGGCAAATTTTTCCACAATCAGTTTAAAAAAATCATGGCTGACGGGAAACGAATGTGCACTGAAAATCACCACAAGGTCGTGCGAGGCTTCACGGGCGGCAATGTTCGCGCTTTCGCCATAGCTGAATTTTTCTACCGTGACAAACCTGGCGTTGTATTGGTTGGTGATTTTCTCGCTGCCGTCGCTGGACAAATTGTCGAGGACGATGATTTCATCGACATCATCGGCATACCTTTCCCGCAGGTTTTTCAGCAAGAAAGCCAGTTCGTTTTCCTCATTCTTATTCCTGATGACAACTGATAGCATAGTTTTATTTTAGCAACACATCCCAAAGGGACAAATTTAACTTTCCGCGCTTAAACCAATGGTAAAGCAAGCGTTTTTTTGTAAAAAATTTGTACTGACCCACTTCCTTTTTCAGTTTTTCTTCAAACGATTTCCTGAGTTTTCGAATGCGTTCGGTATCATTTGGCGTATATGTTTTGGCGCTCAGGTAAAAAGCATATGGATAATCAATCTTGATTTTCATCGACGGATTGTCGATATAAGTATCATACAAATCGCCATATTTATTGTAAAGATAAGCCAGCAAACGGTATCTTTTCTGCAGTGAAATTTTGGTCATCCGCGATTCTTCCTTGACACGGTAATGGAAAAGCGCCGAATCAACGCGTTTGACTTTGCCGCGATCTTTTAGGAAATGGATCCAGAACTCCCAATCCTCCAAGCCTTCGTGCATGTTGACATCGTATCCGCCGGGCAATGTATCGAAATCCGCTTTGCGGAACAATCCCGTGCAATGGATCATATTGTGGAACAGCAGCCATTGGAAACTAAAATCCTGCAATTCCCATTTTTCATTGACAGTGCCAAATTTTTCCGCCGCACCGTACGCCATTTTAAGATCGGAATCAGACTGCATGGCTTCGACAAGCTTTTCGATATAATCGTTGCCGATTTTATCATCGCCGTCCAAAGGCAGAATATAAAACCCGTTCGCTGCGGCAATTCCGGTATTCCTGGCATTTGAAACACCGCCATTTTTTAAGCTGATATATTTAAAACGGCTGGATTTTTCTGACCATTTTGCTGCAACGACATCAGTGTTGTCAGTGGAACCATCGTTGATGATGATGCATTCCCAGTTGGCGTACGTTTGGTGCCATACCGAATCCAATGCCTCAGGCAAAAATGTGCCCTGGTTGTAGCATGGAACGATGACGGATACCAATGGTTGCTGCATATTAATTTTTATAAGTCCGGCGCAAAAATTTAAACAAATGTACCAATCCGTTTTGACGCAGTTGCCAAAAAGCAATTTTCAGGAACAATTTGGCGTTTTTATGCTTAAAAAAATACTGCTCGACCTTGCCGACGATTTTCAGCTTTTGTTCGGTTGTGAAATGCCGGCTGCAATGCGAAGCCAATTCGGAATAGAACAAATATGTCGCTTTCTTTTTTATAGGGACATTGGTTTCGCTTCCGGAAATGCTTCGGCTACTGACGCGAATGTAAGCGATCGCGTCGTTTATGGTAAATACATTTCCAAAATCCGAACATTGCAAAATCGCCATATCATCGGAATGCCAAGCCAAAGGAAAGTCATGGAAACCGTTTTTGATCAGGCATTCTTTATTAAAAATGTACTCGCCGAGAGAACTTCGGGTTTGCTGCGTTTCTTTTTTGTATAAAAAATCGGTGGATTTTTCCGTTTCAGGATGGTTGTAAACGGCGGAAGTTTCATGTCCGTTTTCGTCAATTAGGACTGATGCAAAACGGATGACGTTTATACCTTGTTCTTCAATCTTTTGCTGATGATTGTAAAAAGCGGCGACGGCATTGTCGCCCAAAACATCATCATCGCCCAAAATCATCACCCATTTTTCGTCGCCGGTCATCGCAAGGCAGCGTTCCCATTGTTTCACGAGTGATTGCGACCCGAGGTTGTTTTCGAATTTCTGGTATTGGAAATTGATTTGGCCTTCAAATTTCGCCAGTATTTCCTTTGGCGAATCAGGGCTTGCGTCATCACCGATGTAAACCATGAATCGTTTGTCTGGCTGCAGCGCCAAAGATTGCAGCGTCGCTTCAAGGAATGTGATTCGGTAATATGGGATGACAATCGCCAGCATTAAATAGGTTTTATAATTTGCCGTTCAAAAAAAGGAATCTTTTTATATTTCAGTATATTTTTTTCAATCAGGTGCCATGAAATGTAGCCAAAAATCATGGATAAAATGACTGAAGTCAACATTAATGTCATCGTGTCCATCCCGAAAAAATGCATCAACGTCTGTTGGATTGGGAATCCGTAAATGTATATACCATAAGACATATCGCCGAATTTTTTCCCAAATGAACTAAAAAAAGGCATTGGGCACAAACCGGTGAGCAACACAATGACCGGAAAAATAATGTGTTTGATTTCACTGTAAAAATGCAGCGAAAACGCCAATATCATGATGATAATGAAACCCATCAGCACCATTCTTTTATGGCGTAATTTTTCAAGATGCCACGATGCCAATACGCTGCCGCCGACAAAGAAAGCGCCGAGGTTGATGAAATGATTGCCCTGCATCGAAAGCAAACGGTGTGCGCCCAATTGCCCTATGAAAAAATTATGGCAAATGAACAACACCAGGAAAGCAGCAGAAATTAATACAGCCATTGTCTTTGTATTCCTTCTGACGAAAAACAAGACGGAAAGCAAAACATACATTGAAAATTCATAACAAATCGTCCAAAGTGAACCGTTGATTGCTGAAGGATATGGGTTGTCTTCAAAAACCCCTTTGATTCCGAATTGCAAATGATACAGCGACAGGTTGTTCGGCAAATAAGTCAAAACACTATGATTTTTCAAATACGGAACAGCGTTTTCATAGACCAAAGGCGCAGCCAAAACTGTCACCAACAGCACGACAAACAAAGCAGGAAAAAGTCGCAACAATCTCTTCCAGTAATATTCCGCCAGCGATTTGCTCCTTTCGAGGCTTTTAAAAATCAGGTAACCGCTGAGGACAAAAAAACCGTTGAGTCCGATGTTTGAAAATTCGATCTGCCCTGAAGTCAGTTGGTAAATCCATTGGGATTGGATGGCATTTCCCGACAATACATAAGAATGTGAAACGACAACCAATAATGCAAAGACAAACCGCAGGAAATCAAAATTGTTGGCTTTTATCATCGGCTTTAGAATTTTGACCTGATTTTTTTGGCGATTTTCGACGGTTGGCCGATATTGCCCAACAGGTATTTGAATCCGCGGAAAAATTTATTGTTCAGCACAAAACCTTCCTCATAATCATTTTTGACAGTTTCTTCAAGCACATCAATCGCCTTGAGTTGCCTTTCCAAAATGATTTTCTTGATGGCATCTTCATGTAAATACGACAGCAAACACGAGAATAACCTGTTCGTCGATTTGACGGTTTTGACCAGCGATTTATTTGAAAAGACACCGACGCCGTACCGATACACAGCCATGTTTTCTTCGATGTATTTGAGTTTTCCGTGTTCGGCGAGCATCATATACAAAAAGAAATCCCCGATAATGGCTTCTTTAAATTCGAATGGCAATGCCGTGATGATATTCCGGAAAACTACAGACGGCGTATGGATGTAATTGCCAAGATGCGCAAAATCTTCGATCGTTTCGTGGTTTTCAGGCACGACAGTCAGGAAATCATCAACGATTTTGCCATCTGTTTGCAGGATTTCGACTTTATGAAAGCACAGGACATAATCGCTGTTGTCCTCCAGAAAATCGGTTTGCTTTTGGAGTTTTTGTGCATCGGTCCAATAATCATCGCCTTCGAGCAAAGCAATATATTTGGCACCGCTGGCAAAACACGCCTCAAAAATCTGTCGTGCGTTGGCGGCAGCGCCTACATTTTTTTCATGAAGAAACAATTCCATCTTATCGGAATACTTTTCTTTCAGCGATAGGCAAATCTCGCGCGTGTTGTCGGTCGAACGGTCTTCGCCAATGTAGAGTTTGTAAGGAAAATTAGTTTGCTGCATCATCACCGATTCGACTGCTTTTTCAATAAAAGCCCCGTGATTATAGGTAATCATGTAAATTGCGACGAAAGGTGTCTTATCCAATTGCATAGCCAAATCCTTCTTTTCCAAAATCATTTCCGTTGTATAGCATGTATTTGATGCCTTGATGTTCGAAAACATGGCAGTATTCCATCATTTTATTGTCGAAATCCGAATCAGACAAAGCGATTCCGGTTTCGCCATATTTCTTTTCCCAATGCAAGCCATCGTTGGAAACGGCCAGGCCAATTTTATAGCCGTGATCTGCTGAAATTCGGTAGGCATCGGTTTTTCTATAGGAGAAATACATCTTGTAAATATCATTTTCCCTGATAACGCATGGCCTTCCGAGCGCGCTGGCTTTTTCGTCATAATCGACTGCAATATTGCCATTGCGTTCCCAGTTGATGCCGTCTTTTGATTCGGCATACTTGATATGATAAGCCGGCTCAGGATAATCATCGATCATTTCCCAACCCGTGCATGAGATGTACCACATTTTCCATTTGCCGTTTTCAAAAATCACAAACGGCGCGGTATTGAAATAAGGTTCATTCGCATTCCGGTCGCAAATCGGGCCTTCGCTGTATCTGGTGAAAGTCAGCCCGTTGTCATCGCTGACCGCCAATCCGATGGAAAGCCTGTATGACACTGTGACCTGCGGATTCCAGCCAATGTAATACATATACAATTTATCCCCGTGTTTTATCAAACTCGAAGGCATGATACCGCTGTCGTCGAACGTGCCGAGTTTTCCGATATCCATGATTGGGCCGACAACATTTCCCTGAATGGCAATATTTCCATTACTGATTTCGGCTTCGATATAATAAGGCAACGACTTGCCGTTTTCATTCCGCGAACTGAAATAAATTCTGAACAGATTGTCTTCTACATGATAGGCAAACGGAATGGACGCATGCGAACGGAGGACTTCATTCCTGAAATCGTCGACCTTAAAAACCAATCCCTTCTTTTGCCAATTCATTATAAATCTTTCGTTGATTTTTCCGATTTCACAGCCGGATTTCCTTTATACATTCCCCAAGGTTCAGTATTTTTTATGATACTCGCAGCCATCGCGACGAATGTGCCTTCAGCGATTGTAATGCCATCGCGAATGGTCGCATTGACGCCCAAAGTGCTGTAGCTTTCAATGATGCAATGTCCCGACATGACAACCTGCGACGTAAACATCACATGAAC
>DATHKH010000183.1:0-6758 GCA_035286325.1 Flavobacterium sp. | reverse complement strand
GCGAAAAATTGAGTATTTTTACTTGATTTTTCGCTTTTTTAATGTCCATTTAATTTTATGCTTATGAAAAAAATTACTTTCTTAACTGCAATCGTTTTGATGAGTGCGATTGTAAACGCGCAATATTCGTGTGCAAATGCGGTAGTGCTGACGAATGGTTTTACGGCTAATAATATCACGACACCAGGTGCAGGTGCAGGAAGTCCGGCGGCTTGGGTGACATCTTCCATTGATTGCCAGGGAACGGGTGGTTATAGCAGCAATCTCGCTTTTACTACTACTTGCTGGAACCAGGTGTTTGATACGATTGGAGACGATTATATGTTCCAATATACAACAGGTGCAAATGCCGGCGAATCGGTGTTTTTTGAGATTGTCAGCAGGCAAAGTTACGTTGGCCTCATGGCTTTCACCGATTGTACCGGAACCGCTTTAAACGGATGCCTTTCGGGCGCATATACCGCAAATGTCGGCACAGGCACGGCAACCTTGCATGTTTCGGCGAGCAATTTGCCAGCCAACCAGACAGTCTATTTTGGTATTGGCGTTTGGAGTACGCCGAACAATCTTGATTTTGATGTCACTAATTTTACGGTTACGCAATTGGGCGTTGGGGATTTCAACCAGAATAAAATGAGCATTTATCCCAATCCTGTAACGGATGTGCTGAATATTGGAAACATTACGGGAATGGCTGATGTGTCCATTTATAATTTACTCGGACAGGAAGTGTTTAGAAAAAGCGGGATTGATGATGAAAGCCATATCAATGTGTCAGGCCTTTCTTCAGGGACTTATTTGGTTAAGGTCACCGTTGGGGAAAAGATGGAAACTTTTAAAATTATAAAAGAATAGCCTGGATTTTTAAATTTTTATAAGCGGGAAATCGGAATGATTTTCCGCTTTTTTTCGTTTGAAAAGAGCAGCATTTGGATTACTTTTGCGTCACGAAACACACTAACTGACAATTCATGAATACCATCACAACAACCAATTTTAATTTTCCCGGACAGAAATCCGTCTATCACGGCAAAGTGCGTGAAGTCTACAATATCAATGACGAATTACTCGTCATGGTCGCAACCGACAGGCTTTCGGCTTTTGATGTCGTGATGCCAAAAGGCATTCCATACAAAGGGCAAATCCTGAACCAGATTGCGACAAAATTTATGGAATTGACCCAGGATATTGTCCCAAATTGGCTCATTGCCACGCCTGACCCGAATGTTGCCGTTGGACATTTGTGCGAGCCTTTCAAAGTGGAGATGGTCATTCGCGGCTATCTTGCCGGACATGCGGCAAGAGAATATGCCTCGGGAAAAAGGATGCTTTGCGGCGTCGCTTTGCCTGAAGGTTTGAAAGAAAATGACAAATTGCCATTGCCGATTATTACGCCGTCGACAAAAGCGGACAATGGTGAGCACGATGAAGATATTTCTCGCGAAGAAATATTGTCGAAAGGCATTGTTTCAGAAGAAGATTATTCGGTGTTAGAAAATTACACACATGCGCTTTTTCAACGCGGAACCCATATTGCTGCCGGCCGTGGCTTAATATTGGTCGACACCAAGTATGAATTCGGGAAAACGAAAGACGGAAAGATTGTACTTATCGATGAAATCCATACTCCCGATTCGTCACGCTATTTTTATAAAGACGGTTATGAGCAAAGACAGGAAAATAACGAGGAACAAAAACAGCTTTCGAAAGAGTTTGTGCGCCGCTGGCTGATTGAAAATGGATTCCAGGGTAAATACGGGCAACAGATACCGGACATGAATGATGCTTATATCGCTTCCGTTTCTGAAAGGTATATTGAATTGTATGAGAATATCATGGGCGTGCCGTTTGTAAAGGCTGATATTTCAAATATCGACAGCCGCATCGAAAAAAATATCCTGGACTATCTGAAGAAATAATTTTTAATTCCACATATACCAGAGCCTTTCTTACGAAAGGCTTTTTTGTTGCCATAGTTTTAATATATTTGGCTTTAACAATCGTTATTTATGAATGAATTCCAAAGACAGTTTGAGGAAGTCCGTGAGCTTCTGAAGTTTGAAGACTACGGCCTGTTGGTTAAACGTGTCATCGATTTTACTTTAGATACCCAATCGAAAAGTTTCTATATCAAAACCCTCGCCTTGTTGGACTGGCTGGATGCCAATGAAAACAATACACCGGCAGCGAAACAGCAATTCTCGGAAATACTCGAAGACCTATATGCGTATCTAAAAGAATTGCCTTATACCGATCCGAAAAACATACTCCAGGCCAATGCCATCCAGAAAAAATATGCACATTCGAGTTTTGCGTTAGGCCCAGTGAACCTGGTATTGAATGAAGGCGACATTATTGGTCTTGTAGGTGAGAACGGCAATGGAAAAACTACATTGCTCAGGCTTTTGTGTGGCGAATTGTCGGCTACCGGTGGCAACGTGCATTATAATTTTGATTATAAAGACCGTTATGACCTTCGGGCACAGTTGGTTTATATTCCGCAACGCACTGAAACCTGGCGCGGACCGATGTTTGAGAACCTTGTATTTACGGCCTCGAGTTATGGCTATGCGCCAGATGAAATCAACTTGATAGTTGAGTTGACCGTAGCGCGCCTGGGTTTGAGGAAATACCGAAAACACGCCTGGAAGAACCTTTCGTCAGGTTATAAAATGCGCTTTGAACTCGCGCGTATGTTGTTGCGCAAGCCAAAAGTATTGTTGATTGACGAACCGTTGGCAAACCTTGACATTATCGCCCAGCAAACCGTGCTCGAAGATTTCAGGGCGATTGCGAAATCCGTTTTCAGGCCGATAGGCATTGTGCTGAGTTCGCAACAGCTTTACGAAGTTGAGAAAACGTCCGACCAGGTAATTTTCCTGAAACAGGGCGTACAAAAAAACCTGCATGAAACGGCTGGTGAAAAAGATGAAAAACACTTGGTGATCGAATTTGAATGCGACTGGACCCAAAGCCAGTTGAATGCCGCACTGCAAGGTATGGGTTTAATTTCCCTTCAATTTAACGGCGGCACCTATATTGCGACTTTCGGGCAGGATCAAACGGCGGCCGATTTTATGAGCACCGCGGTTGAAAATAAAATCACCATTGGCTATTTCCGTAATATTTCTAACTCTACCAGACGCTTTTTTGTCTCATAAATAAATTCCTATGTTCAAAAAAATTCAAAATTACCTGCTGCTGCGCCACCCATTGTTATGGAATGTCAAAATCGTGCCTTTACTGGCGGTGATGCTGACGTTGCATATCATTTTTTTTGTTTTGGGATACATGCACGGCGCTGTGGATTTCTCTGAATCAAATGAGGATTATCATTTTGATTCCACACAGGGAATCATTATTTTTTTCGGAGTATTCTTAAGCATCCTGATCACTATTATCTGGATTGTATTCTACTTTCGCAACAACGCGTTCAAATCGTTTTATCCGAAAAAGGATTCGTCACTTTATAAAGAATGGCTGTTGTTACTGTTGGTTTGCCTAATCAATTGCTCTTATCCCATTTCATTTACTTATGCCAAGGATTTCAGAGCACGCAGCTATTTTACCGAAGAACAATTCTCGCATCGCATCGATATCATCAGCATGGCATCGCTATTTGCGGACGGTGGTTATAAGGAAGATGGCATTTCTTATATTGAAAAAAATGGACAAACCGTCAGTGTCAAAAAAGATTCTTTTGAATATGGCAATAGATCTTATAATTTGAGGTCTTTGCTGAATAAATCGACATCCAATTTTTCATACCAAACCGAGTACAAGGATTCCATTAACGAATTGAGGGCTAAAAAATGGCTTATAGAAAATAGGAAAGATTCGGTTTTATGGGTCATGACCGAATTTGACAAAATTGCCAAAAGTCATCACGCAGTAGGAAATATTACCCCAAAACAGTGGGTTGACCTTGTCTATGATTTTCCGGAATATACCAAATACATCACGGTAGGACGGACGTTCAGGTTTGCGACGCAGGATATTGTAACTCCTGTGAATAGTGAAGAAGCATACGCTTACGATGAAGATGGCCAAACAATTGACAAATACAAGTTGTTGGATACGGTTTCGAATACCATTAAAGTCATCAACAAGCAGACTTATATCTATCCGAAATATTATGTTCCGTTGCGGCAAATTGAAAATTCATACAAAGAGATGTCTGAAGCATGGGCAAACCCGGATGTAGATGCGGAATTGCTGCTCGTATATTTGTATTTCGGAATGATGTTATCATTGGTGGTTTTTTCTTTCAGGGTTACTTCCGGAAGAAACTGGCTCATTGCACTTGTTGCATTTGGGGTTACGGCATTGGTCACCGGAATCTTGAATCTATTGCTTACGGAAGTGTTTTTCCGCGATACCTTTGTGCGGCATTTTGAGGAATACTTTTACTTCGGTTTTTGGCTAATTATTATAGCCGTATTACTGGTTTATTTCCACACCACAAAAAGAGCCAAAGGATTTACCGGTATTGCGCTGAATATATTGTTGTGGCTCATGCCTTGGGTATTGCCGGTTATCGGAATGTTTGTAAATGAATACTTCAAAGTAACCGCAGTGTATGTGAACGGCAGTCGTGTTTCCCCAAGGACTGGGCTAGAAGCGTGGCTATATGAAAACGTAACGTTATTTATGGCGTTGTGCCTGGTGGCGTTTTTACTGTATATGTACTTTTTTACTAGATACATCAAAAAATGGAAAGGTACGGCTGAAGCCTGATGATTTAAGTTTCCTATCATACCATATTAAAAGCCGCTCCTGTAGCGGCTTTTTTGTTTCCCGAATTTTTCGAATTGTTAAAAAATTGTTATAAAAGATTGTCGGCCTGTAACATTTAAAATATGCCGTCGTCTAGTAGCTTATAAATCATTTTTTAATCAATCAATTAAATCAAAATCATCATGAAAAAAACAATCATCTGTTTAGGATTGGCTTTAGCAACTTTTGGAACTGTTGCTTTCGCATCGAATGTTAACCATTCAGTAATCGAAAAAAATGCACATTACAGCTCAACTCCGCTTTGCGTTGCAATCAGTAAAGGGGAAATCGATGTCGTTAAAAAGTTTGTCGAGTATGGCGCTGATGTCAATGAAAGATCCAATGGACTTACACCATTAATGATTGCCGCTACTTATAATAAGGTGGAGATCATCGAATACTTATTATCGAAAGGGGCAGACCTCTACACAAAAAACGACAAGGGTTACACCGCATTAAAGTTTGCGGAGTTATCCAATGCACAAGAAGCCGCAACATATCTCAAAGCTGCGGAGAAAAAATAAGGATAAACGCCATTAGAAATAATGGCATTTTTTTTATCTTTTTTCATGGCGTTAAAAAAATGTTAAAATCAGGTTCCAAACAACCATTTCCCAATTTGAATCGTCTACCATATAAACCAACGAAAAGTATTTATGCAAACAATATCAAAATATTACAAAAAAATCAATAAGTTAAATTTTTGTTAATATTTAGTACTGTGTAAAACAAGATACTAGTTTTTAGCCATATATTTGCATAGGATATTAGAAACAATAAATCACAATAAAAAAATCATCAATTAAAAATCAATCATCATGAAAAAATCAATCTTTACAATCGGAATTGCTTTATTAGCTTTTACAAATGTGGCTTTGGCTGAATCAATCGACCAGTCAAACGAAAACGGAACTCCTAACGCGGCGTTTCACGCACCTGTAGGTGATGTGGTCTTGCAACATGAAAGTCCTGCCAATGCAAATGACGAAAGGACGATCGAAGAAACGATTGCCCAAGACAACCAAATTACTGAAAGTGTCATTCCTGACGCAGCACCAATCTGCACAAGACTGACAATTGAGGAAACCATCACCGAAGACATTAAAATCACTGAAAGCCAAATCGCAAACGAAGTTTATCCATTGGATTTCAAAAGAATCAACACAAACCCGGATTTTACAAAATTCAGGAGCAACAGCCAGGCTGTTCTTTTCGAGAACAACTAAACAGTTAATTATTATTCAAAAAAAAGCACCATCCAATGGTGCTTTTTTGCTTTTAATACCTTTCTGTTCTATTCGAAATACGAAAACGTAGCGTCATTTTTCATATTCAGCAAAGTCTCATAGATCAGTCTGATGACATTTTCGACATCATCTTTGTGAACCATTTCAACTGTCGTATGCATGTATCGCAATGGCAAAGAAATCAACGCAGAAGCCACGCCGCCATTACTATACGCAAATGCATCCGTATCAGTTCCCGTAACCCTTGAAGACGCAAGCCTTTGGAAAGGGATTTTCTTGGATGTAGCTGTATCAAGGATGAGTTCCCGCAAATTATTCTGGACAGCAGGCGCATATGTAATCACCGGGCCTTTTCCAATCTGGATTTCGCCTTCAATCTTTTTATTGATCATTGGTGTAGTCGTGTCGTGGCAAACGTCTGTTACGATGGCGGCATTCGGCATGATGGTTTTGGTGATCATTTCTGCACCGCGTAAACCAACTTCTTCCTGCACCGAATTGGTCACATACAACCCGAATGGCAATTTCTTTTTGTTTTCATGCAGCAAACGCGCGACTTCGGCAATCATGAATCCGCCCATACGGTTGTCGATGGCGCGGCAAACGAACTTGTCGTTATTCAGGATAATGAATTCATCAGGATAAGTAATGACACAGCCGACATGGACGCCCATTTTGTCGACTTCTTCTTTGGTATTGCAGCCAATGTCGATGAAAAGGTTGTCAATTTTGGCA
>DATHKH010000182.1:0-8178 GCA_035286325.1 Flavobacterium sp. | reverse complement strand
TATTGAATAATTGCACTTCAAAAGAAAAAAGCTGGCTCATCAATTCCATCAAAAACCACAATAAGGATAAGAAACGTGTTAAGGAAGTCATCAATTTCGTAAAAGAACGCAATGGGTTGACATACGCAGAAGAAAAAATGGCAACATTCCAACAGGCAGCTTTGTCACTTTTGCAACATTATCCGGAATCCGACTTTAAAGCCGCCTTGGTTTTGATGGTGAATTATGTCATCGAAAGAAAAAAGTAGTCAATTGATAAATGATAATGGAGAATTGATAATTCATTTTGAAGAAGCATCGGGCTAAAATTCAGTCATTGTCGAAAAAATTGGGTTACTTTTTCTAAATTTTTTTCTATCGTAAAGCCTTGATTTTATTGGGAATTATCAATTATCGATTTTTAATTATCGATTTTTTTTAATCAACATGCAACCATTTTCGAACCATTCCCGTCTATAAAAAAAGAACCACCAAACAAACGTTTTGAAAGTAATCGACTTATATCAACAGCAAAATGAAATCATTGCACTGGCTTTGGAAAACAACCGCCAGGCACAGCAAAGGATTTACTCGCAATATGCACCGAAAATGCTGAGCGTTTGTCGCCAATATGTAAAAGACATTCACCACGCTGAAGATTTAATGATTACCTCGTTTATGAAAGTGTTTACAAGCCTTAAAAATTTCGAGAATAAAGGAAGTTTCGAAGGCTGGATTCGAAGGATTATGATTAACGAATGCATTTCGTTTATCCGTGTCCAGAAAAAAGTCAGCTTCCTTGAAGATGAATATTACAGGGAAGACACTTTTAATAACATCGAAAGCGGATTTAGTGTGGCCGACATCCAATCGCTGATTGACGGTTTGCCTGAAGGTTATAAAATGATTTTCAATTTATACGCCATCGAAGGGTTCAAACACAGGGAAATCGCCGATATGCTCGGAATCAATGAAGGCACATCGAAATCGCAATTGTCACACGCAAGACGCATCTTGCAGGAACAGATCAACAAGTTAAAAAATTACGAAAATGGGACTGAATAAATTAGAAACCGAGTTCAGGAATAAACTGAACAACCGCGAAATACAGCCTTCGGCGCATGCCTGGGACAGATTGGACGCACTGTTGAATGATGCTGATGACAAGAAAGACGTTCCGGTTCGCAAATTAAACTGGCTGTACATCGCCGCAGGAATTTTAGGGTTTATCTTAATCGCTTCGATGTTCTTCATCCAGGGGAAAAACGATAAAGCTGAGACTGAAGTTGCAGTTGAGGAAAAAGCGCCCGAAAATACAGCAACTCCGGAAAACAAATTGGTTAAAGAAGTGCTTCCGGCTGTTGAAAAGCCAGAAAACAACCAAGTGGCAGATGTGAAACCTGAATCAAAAAAGGAAACGGTCAATCGAACACAACCAAAACAAAGGCAACAATTGGATAGAAAAGCACCGGTCCAAAAATCAGAAAGTGCCATCGCTTCAACAGATATCAAACAAAATCAATCAATAATCAATAATCAACAATCAATAATCAATCAAAAACCGGATTTAGAGAAAGCCAATGTCAGCGTTGACGAACTTTTGGCATCGGCGACTCCAAATCCGCAGGCTTCCAAAAAACCGTCATTGAAAGTAGACGCGAATTCACTGCTTTCACAAGTCGATGGTGAACTGGAACTCTCTTTCCGCGAAAAGGTGATCAACACCGTAAGCAAAAAATACCAAAAAGTGAAAGTCGCATTGGCCGACAGAAACCTCGATGAATAAATATGAAAATATTGTTTGGCTTGAAATCGGGATTCATGAAGACCAAAAAGACAATAACAAAGCCTGAATAAATCAAGAGTAATCATCACAAATCATTTTAAAAACAGAAATCATGAGAAATTTTACCATTTACTTATCGCTAATCCTATGCCTTTACTTAAGCAAAATGAACGCACAGGAAACCTTTGAATACAAAGCAAGAATCATCGCTGCAAAAATAGAATCGATTACCAAAGAAGAAAAAGGCGCCTTAAAGGCTGAAGTTGAAGCTGTGAATATACAGCTTGAAAAAAAAGAAATCACCAGCGCGCAAGCTGACGAGCGCAAAATACAATTGGCAGAAACCCGCGCCAAAAACATAGAAAACAGGGTTGCTGAAGCCGAAGTCGAACTCAACCAGCTCATAAAAGACCATGTTGACGGAAAAATTAAAGGCGACGATTCAACGCGTACATACATGTTCAAGATTAAAACCAACAGGCACACCAAAGAATTGAACGGGGAAACCAGGACCACATCACAGGCAGTTTTTGCACTCGGCGCCAACAACCTTGTCACTGATGGCGCAGTAGCCAACTCCGATTTCAGGTACGCGGGCTCACATTTCTACGAATGGGGTTTTACTTATAACACCAGGATTTTGAAAAACAACAACTTGTTGCACGCCAAATACGGAATGTCATTGATGTACAATAATTTGCGTCCGACAGACAACCGCTATTTCGTAGAAAACGGCCAGCAAACCAATCTCGAAACGGCGCCAATCAACCTGAAAGATTCGCGTTTCAGGAATGTCAACTTAGTCGTTCCGGTCCATTTAGAATTCGATTTCAGCAAAAAAGAAGTTAAAGACGGCAAAACGATTTTCCGCACACACCAGGCGATGCGTTTCGGCATCGGGGGTTTCGCAGGTGTCAACATCAAATCCAAACAAATCTTAAAATATGAGGATTCCGACAATAATGATGTCACCCAAAAAACAAAAGGCGATTTCAATACCAACGATTTCGTATACGGCTTGAGCACTTACATCGGTTACAAAGAAACCAGTTTGTACCTCAAATACGACCTGAGCCCATTATTCGAGGACAATGCCATCAAACAAAACAACATTTCACTCGGCGTCAGGTTCGATTTCAATTAAATTTTTAGTTAGGTTAGTTATAAAAAAGAAAGCGTTTCGAAAGAGGCGCTTTTTTATTGGAAGCTAATCCCGCTTTCCGTTGCAATCTCTACGCTGCGCTACGAGGATTTTCACTTCAATCGGGGCTAGGGCCTTTCGTTTCCTTTATACATTATAATGCCCAAATCATATATTAGCATAATACTTTTTATTACTTGGTAATACTTTTTATTACCAAATCAATATATTTGTGACCTTGCCATTTTCCAATGATCTCAAAAGCCACCATAGATACCGTTTTCGAAACTGTCCGCGTTGAGGAAGTCATCGGCGATTTCGTGCTTTTGAAACGCGCCGGAAGCAATTTCAAAGGACTGAGCCCGTTCTCAGACGAGCGTTCGCCTTCGTTTATGGTCTCGCCGGTCAAACAGATATGGAAAGATTTCAGCTCGGGAAAAGGCGGCAATGCAATCGCATTTTTGATGGAACACGAACATTTCACTTACCCCGAAGCGATTCGTTACCTCGCAAAGAAATACAATATCGAAATCGAAGAAACCGAAAAAACCGACGAGGAAAAAGCCAGCACCGATTTGCGTGAAAGCATGTATCTCGTTTCGGAATTCGCCTCAAAATATTTCCACGACATCCTTTTAAATTCTGAAGAAGGCAAAGCCATCGGCTATTCCTACTTCAAGGAACGCGGTTTTACAAATGATACGATCAAAAAATTCCAGCTCGGTTATTCACCTGAGGTTTGGGATGCGTTTTCAAAAGAAGCGTTGGGCAAAGGCTACAAACTCGAATTCCTCGAAAGCACCGGGCTGACCATCAACAAGGAAGAAAGATTGATTGACCGTTTCCGCGGGCGTGTGATGTTTCCAATACAAAGCATGTCGGGAAGGATTCTTGGTTTCGGAGGACGCATATTGACCAACGATAAGAAAGCTGCGAAATACCTCAATTCGCCCGAAAGCGACATTTACCATAAAAGTAAAGTGCTTTACGGGATTTTCCAGGCCAAACAATCCATCGCCAAACTCGACAATTGTTATTTGGTTGAAGGTTATACCGATGTGATCCAGTTTCACCAGGCTGGAATTGAAAATGTCGTCGCATCGTCAGGAACGGCGTTGACGCCTGACCAAATCAGATTAGTCAATCGGCTCACAAAAAACATTACCGTTTTATTTGACGGCGATGCGGCTGGTTTGCGCGCTTCCGTTCGTGGCATCGACCTGATTCTCGAAGAAGGCATGAACGTCAAAGTCTGCACTTTCCCCAACGGCGAAGATCCGGACAGTTTCGCCAGGAAAAATCCATACGAGGATTTGGTTTCCTATCTCGAAACCAACGCGAAAGATTTCATCCAGTTCAAAGCCTCGCTTTTGATGGAAGAAGCCGCAAATGATCCGGTCAAAAAAGCCGGAACCATCCGAGACATGGTCACGAGCATTTCTAAAATCCCGGACCGCATCCAACGCGAAATCTACATCCAGGAATGTTCGCGTATCATGGACATTTCCGAACAGGTTTTGCTGAACACTTTGGCGCAGCTCGTCCAGAAAGACATCACCGAAACCGGAAAGAAAATCAAGCAGGAACAAAAAGCGTTTGAAGTCCTTCGCAATGAAAACCCGGAAATGGCCGTCGAGAAAATCGACATCCTTTACGAACTTGAGCGCAAAATCATCGAAATCCTGTTGCTTTACGGAAACCGCGACGAAGAATTTGAAGACGTGCTTTTGAAAGCCAATGAAGAAGGTGAAATCGTCGAAGCCACAGAAAAAAAGGAATATAAAGTCTATCAAAGAATTTACCTGAGCCTTCAGGAAGATGAAGTGGAATTGGCAAACCAGCAATTCCGCGATATTTACAATGATTTGATTACGTATTACAACCAGGAGGAAAATTTCAGCATGGACCAATATCTCGCGCGCTTGCCCGAAATGTTCCAGAGCGAAGTCACCGATATCTTAATGCAGGAAGAACGCGAAACGCTCCACAACTGGGAAGCGCAGCAGATTTTTGTGAAGCAAAAAGACCAGACGATCGCCCAATACGTATCGGAAACCATATTGACGCTGCGTTGGTATTTAGTCCACAGGATTATAGACGAATTAAAAAGTGCCGTCTCATCTGAACCTGATTCAGACAACACGGAACCGTTATCGCTTGTAGTGGATTATTCCAGACTGGTCAATTCTTTTTCGTTAAAATTGGGAAGAGTAATGTCGCGCTATAATTAAACGATTTCCAAGGTTTTCGCTTTGTTCACCAAGTCTACTAAATTCGTTACATTGAGTTTTGTCAGCAATCTCAATTTATAAGTACTGACCGTTTTCTCATTGAGGTTCAGGATTTTTGAAATCTCATTGTTTTTCTTGCCGTCGCTGAGGTAACGCAAGACCTCAATTTCGCGGTTGGACAATTTCCTGTACAATCTCTCGCTTTTGTTTTGTTTCGCAATCAATGCGAGGTTCCTTTTGATGGCATCGCTAAGGACAATCGTTCCCTGGTATACTTTGATGATTGTTATCCCAAGGCTTTCCAGTTTGGATGTTTTGTGCACAAATCCTGAAACGCCTGATTTGATCGCATTTGGCGCGTAAATCTGCTCAGAAAGGCTCGTAAAGATGATGATTTTCGTCTTAGGGTGGTTTTTTATAATGGCTTTGACTTCATATATGCTGGTCAAGCCGTCGAGTTCCAGGTCCATGATCAAGACGTCGATTTCCTTATTTTTCAAAGCTTCAGGAATCATAAAGAAATTCCCGACATTAGAAACGACATTGATTTCGGCGTGGTCCCTAAAATAGGATTTCACACCGTAATGAACCACTGGATAATTATCCGCTAAACATACATTAATCATAATACTAAATTTTAGAATGTTTATCGATTCGGGGAAGTGAACGTAAAGTTATATAAAAATTGGACAAAACCATAAAAAAATGTTAAAATTATTCTTTCAAGCCCTTTGGAATCGCGCAAACCGGTATCGGATTCATCTTATGACGGTTAATTTCGTTCAATCGTCTGAAGATTTCAAAAACCATTTGCTCGCGACCTGAAAAATCGGAAGCCTGCTTGCCTTTCTCCAATTCAATCATAGCCCATTCCAATTCGTCATAACTCGCGCCCAATTGATCTTCATCACTTCTGTCATCTCCAAATAGGCCGTCAGTCGGTGCTGCCATCAATATCGAATCGGGAATCCGCAAATAGCTTCCCAATGCATACACATCCGATTTCATCAAATCGGCAATCGGACTCAAGTCAACACCGCCATCACCGTATTTTGTAAAAAAACCGACGCCAAAATCCTCGACCTTATTTCCTGTTCCGGCAACAAGCAGCCTGTGGATTCCTGCAAAATAATACAATGTTGTCATCCGTAATCGCGCCCTTGTGTTGGCCATTGAAAGATGCAACAAAATTTCAGGCGCATCATTTGGCACTTCTTTTTTGAAAGCGTCAAACACGGGTGTCAGGTCTGCTTCGGCACTTTCGACATTTTCAAATTGCAGCTTCAGCTGTGCAATGTGTTCACGTGCCCGGCTCACATGGCTTTCGGCCTGATGGATCGGCATTTCCACACATAGTGTCTTCAAACCCGTTTGTGCACAAAGCGTTGAAGTCACTGCTGAATCGACACCGCCAGAAATGCCCACAACAAAACCATGTACTTTGGCGTTTTCTGCATAATCTTTTAGCCAGCCCACAATATGGTCATTCACCTTTTGTACCAGAATCGTACTTTTTTTAGCCATAGTATTTCCGAATAATTAAAAATCCGCAATGTATATTTGCAAAAATAATTATTTCAATGGTTCCTTATTATTTTCAGGAGCTATTTGTTGCACCAATTCGCTAACGCTCGTGTCCTGCTGCCCGCTGTATCTTTTTCTTTGCAAGAAATTGGATATTGCTTCCATCAGGGCTAATTTAGACAAACAATGAACAAAAATTTTATATTATTTTTCTTATTTATTGCATTAACTGCATGTGACAAAAAAAGCGAAGCCGAAAAGGCAATTGAAGAAATCCCTATGGAAATCAAGGTTGAGCGTTTCGATAAGGCATTTTATGAAACACCACCTGAGGATTTGCCAAAATTGAAGAGTCAGTATCCATTTTTCTTTCCTGCCGGAAACGACGACAATGTTTGGATTAATAAGATGAAAGACCCGATGTGGCGCCAGCTCTACAGTGAAGTCGAAAAAAAATATCCGGATTTTAATAAGGAGCAGGAAGAAATTGAGACTTTGTTCAAACACATCAAATATTATTTTCCCGAAACCAAAACCCCGAAAGTCATTACGGTCATTTCAGAAATGGATTACAATGCAAAAACCATTTATGCCGACAGCCTCGTGATTATTTCACTCGAATTGTATCTCGGCAAAAATCATAAATTCTATGAATTTCCAGAATATCTGAAGGAGAATTTTGAAGAACGACAAATGATTCCGGATGTAGCGGCGAGTTTTGCAAAAACCAAGATCATTCCGCCAACCGACGGCAACCTGCTTTCGCAAATGGTTTATTTTGGAAAAGAATTGTACCTCAAGGATTTGTTGATTCCGGAATATACCGACGCCGAAAAAATTGGCTATAAACCTGAACAAATTACTTGGTGCCAGGGAAATGAAGGCTATATGTGGCGCTATTTTATCGAAGGGCAATTGCTGTACAATTCCGATTCCAAATTACCTGGCCGTTTCATCACGCCGGCGCCATTCTCGAAGTTCTACCTCGAAATCGACAATGAATCTCCGGGTCGGGTCGGGCAGTGGATTGGCTGGCAGATTGTGCGCTCTTTCATGAAAAACAATGACGTTTCCATCAATGACATGATCAAAATGGATGCGCGGCAACTCTTTGAAAAATCGAAATACAAACCTAAAAAAGACGAATAGATGACCTCCGAAATAAAATTTACAATTGAGCTTGACGATAACCGCGTTCCTGAAACCTTAACATGGACCGCAAAAGACGGCGGTGTCGAATCTGAAGCCGCAAAAGCCATTATGCTTTCCATTTGGGACAGCAAAGCGCAGGAAACCATGCGTATTGATTTGTGGACGAAAGACATGCCTGTTGATGAGATGAAGAAATTCTTTCACCAGACATTGGTAGCGATGTCGGACACTTTTAAGCGTGCGACCGACGACGAGAAAATGGCCGATACAATGAAGGATTTCTGTGATTATTTTGCCGAAAAATTGGACTTGGTAAAGTAATTATTGAAGAATCGTTTTCTTCTTGATGTCGTCCATCACTTTGT
>DATHKH010000181.1:0-6701 GCA_035286325.1 Flavobacterium sp. | reverse complement strand
TGACAATGCGTTCAACGGAACCAACAGTTTCACGGGCTCGACGACTTTATACAACATGGATTTGGATGTTTACGGCATACAGAACAACATCGATATTGGCGATACGAGTGCTTTAATCCAGTTGACTTCGGGACAGGATTTTGTCATGATCAACACCATTGTCACGAAGCTCAACAGCCAATTGCCCGACGCGACGGTAGTCGTTGACAATGTGGCATTGGAATGCAATTCGCGGAAAATCAATGTCGATTATACGGTTTTTAATACCAACAGCACCGATCCGCTGCCGGCATTGACACCGGTTTCGGTTTATGCCAATGGCGTGTATGTTGGCAATGGACAGACATCCGTTGAGCTTCCAATCGGCGGAAGCGAAGCCCTGCAAATGTCGATTTTGATTCCCGATGGCATTCCGGATACTTTTGACCTTCTTTTTGTGGTAGACGATAAGCTCGGCAGCGGTCTTGGAACTGTGACAGAATTGATTGAAACCAATAATACTTTTACGGTATCGGTTTCCTTTTTGCTTTCGCCTGAATTCAACCAGCCTCAGGATGTGATTTCCTGCAACCAGGGTTTGGGAAGCGGCACATTCAACTTTTCCAATCAAGCCGATACGATAAGAATCGACCCCGATGATGTCGTGACTTTTTATGAAAGTGAAAATGATGCGATGAATGAAAGCAATGCGATTGGGAATACGTCCAATTATTTTACATCAACAACCCCAAAACCCATTTTTGTCAGGATTGAAGATCCACAATCATGCTACAGCATTGGCGCCTTTAATTTAATGGTGCGGAATTGTCCGCCAACGGTTTACAATTATGTTTCAGCCAACAATGACGGACTGAACGATTTCTTTTTTATTGACGGCTTGCGGGATATTTTCCTGAATTTCCAACTTGCGATATACAACCGCTGGGGCGTTTTGATCTGGAAAGGAAACAACAATTCCGAAAACTGGACAGGAACCGCGACAAAAGGACTGCGGATTGGCGGAAATGACGTTCCTGATGGGACTTATTTTTATGTGCTCGAACTGAATGACCCCGATTATACCAGCCCAATGACTGGATTCTTATACCTCAACAGGTAATCACTTTTTTTCCAAAGGCTGCAAAGTCCATTTGTATCTGACTGCCAGCAAACGCAGGACAATCATGACCGCGGAAGTCAAAAGATAGACGATGTCATGGTGTAAATTGAGCGCTTTTAATACGAAGAACAAAATACCGCCAGCCATACAAATCGTCGCATAAATCTCCCGACGGAAAATGACCGGGATTTCATTGCACAAAATGTCGCGGATGACACCGCCAAAACAAGCGGTCATCGTTCCAAGTGCAATACAAATTACGGGATGCAGGCCTGTTTCCAACCCTTTTTGCAAACCAATCAGCGTGAAAACACTCAACCCGATCGTATCAAAAAGAAACAGGGAAATCCTCAGGCGGTCGATTTTTTTCCTGAAAATGATGGCCAATAAATAACCCGACACAATCAGGTAAACATAATCCAATTGCAGCATCCAGGCCACAGGAGTTCTGCCAATCATGATGTCGCGCAACGTTCCGCCACCGACCGCAGTTACAAATGCAATGATAAAAACCCCGAACGGATCGAGTTTTTTGTTCATCGCAGTCAGCGAACCGGAAATGGCAAAAGCGATTGTCCCTAAAATTTCAATGATGTGAAACATGTTGTAAAAGTACGCATCACTTTCGACTTTCGACTAACTTTGTATCTTTACCAAAATATTTGCACTTGAAACAAATCACAAGCATACAAAACCCGTTCATCAAATCACTGCTCCAATTACAGGAAAAAGCAAAAGCCAGGAAGCAATCGGGCACTTTTCTGATCGAAGGCCAACGCGAACTCGATCTTGCAATAAAAGGCGGTTATGAAATTGAAACGGTGTTGTTCCTGCCGGATTTCGTTTCGGAAAACGCGATAGTCCAATCATTCGATTATCCGGTGGACATTATCGAAATCAGCCGCGAAGTGTACCAAAAACTCGCGTATCGCGACACGACTGAAGGGATTATTTCAGTAGCAAAAAGCAAGGAGCATGAATTATCAGCATTGAAATTGGGCGAAAATCCATTAATTTTAATTGCTGAAGCGCCGGAAAAACCTGGGAATATCGGTGCATTATTGCGAACTGCCGATGCGGCAAACCTCGACGCCGTTATCATTGCCAATCCAAAAAGCGATTTATACAACCCGAATATAGTTCGCTCGAGTGTCGGCTGTTTATTCACCAACCAAATTGCAACAGGAACAACCGAAGAAATTATCACTTTTTTACAAGCAAAAAACATTGCGTTTTACTGTGCGGCATTGCAGGATGCTACCGGATATCATTTACAGGATTATACCAAGCCGACCGCATTGGTCGTTGGCACTGAGTCGACAGGATTGACGTCAGCATGGCGAAATGCATCCACACAAAACATCATCATTCCAATGCAGGGCGAAATTGACTCTATGAATGTTTCGGTTGCCGCAGCCATTTTAATTTTTGAGGCAAAAAGACAAAGGGGATTTTAGACGCGCTGCGCTTTAGACTATTAGATTTAAATTGTATGAAAAAAATTATTGGATTACTGAGCTTATTCCTTTCTACTGCGGCTTTAGCGCAAATTTCTGAAACAGAGGTCGACGATGTCGTGCAAAGAACCATGAAAACCTTTAATGTTCCGGGAATTGCCGTTGGAATTATAAAAGACGGGAAAGTCGTTCTGGCAAAAGGTTATGGCGTAACCAACATCAAAACGCAACAAAAAACCGATGCAAACACGCTTTTCGGGATTGCTTCCAACAGCAAGGCATTTACAACTGCCGCTTTGGCGATGCTTGTCGATGAAGGAAAAATCAACTGGGATGATAAAGTCATCAAATACATTCCGGAATTCAAGATGTACAATGAATATGTCACTGCTGAATTCACGATTCGCGATTTGCTGACGCATCGCAGCGGACTCGGACTTGGCGCCGGCGATTTGATGATCTGGCCTGACGGACATAATTTCACGCCCGAAGACATCATCAAAAATATCCAATATTTAAAACCCGTTTCCGCATTCAGGAGCAAATACGATTACGACAACCTTTTGTATGTCATTGCCGGCGAAATCATCCATCGTGTAAGCGGGAAAACCTGGGATGATTTTATCGCGGAAAGCATCCTGAAGCCTTTACAAATGGACCATAGTGCGCCAACATGGACGATGCTGAAAGACACGACAAATACCATCGTTCCACATGTTCCGACCGATGGAAAACTGCAAATCATCCCAAGGTATAAAAACCATATTTTTGATGCCGCCGCCGGAATTTATTCGAGTGTCAACGACCTCAGTAAATGGGTTATCATGCAACTCCAGAACGGGAAATATGGCAACGGCCAACAATTGTTCAGCGAAGCGCAGCATAATGAAATGTGGACGGCGCAGACGATTTTGCCATTGAAAAACTTCAAGCCATATAAATCATTGTTCAAAAGCTACGGTTTGGGTTGGCAGCTGACCGACATCAACGGGCATTTACAGGTTTCCCACACCGGCGGACTTGACGGAATCGTGACACAAGTCATTATGATTCCCGATGTGCAACTCGGCATCATCGTTTTGACCAACCAGCAATCGGGTGCAGCATTTACGGCGATTTCCAATACGATAAAAGACAGTTATCTTGGCATTTCAAATCCCGACCATGTCACAGCATTAGGCGCAGACCGCAAGGGAAAAGAAGCAGATGCCGACAAAATCACCGATGAAGTCTGGGCGGCTGTCAACAAAAACCTTAAGAGTAAACTCAGGATTGACGCCCGAAAATATGTCGGCACTTTCAAGGACAACTGGTTCGGCGAAGTCGTCATTTCTGAAAAGAAAGGAAAATTGTACTTCGCGTCAAAACGTTCACCAAGGCTTTCCGGCGAAATTTTATTTTACAAAGACCAGAATTATATCGTGAAATGGAACATCCGCAGTTTTGGTGCCGACGCCCATATTTTCTTTGATCTTGACGAAAAAGGGATTACAAACCACTTTACGATGAAACCCATTTCCCCACTGACGGATTTCAGTTACGACTTCCAGGATCTCGATTTTTCCAGGGCTTATCCGACACGTTAAAATAAAACTTTTCGCCTTGCACAATTCAATACTTCTGCCTATTTTTAAGGCTCGGCTGACCCGAACGAAAGCGAATTGGCGAAGCAAAGCCGAACTGACGAAGTAAATTGAACAACATTGCTATGGTTGAGATCGATATAGAGAAAGAAAACAAGGCGATTGCACAGGAATACAAGGAATTGTTGCGCATCAGTTACCAGACTTTGACTGATGCCGACAAGAAACTGATCCGTAAGGCATTCGACTTTGCCGTGGAATCACACAAGGAACAGCGCAGGAAATCCGGCGAAGCCTATATTTTCCATCCTATTGCCGTGGCTAAAATCGTCGCTTCTGAAATCGGGCTTGGCGCGACTTCCATTGCTGCTGCCTTATTGCATGATGTTGTTGAAGACACGGATGTCACCATCGAGCAGATTGAAAAAATGTTCAATCCGAAAGTCGCCCAGATTGTTGAAGGCCTGACGAAAATCGCGCAGGTCAAAAAAGACATGAACATTTCGATGCAGGCGGAAAACTTCCGGAAAATGCTGCTGACGCTGAATGACGATGTGCGTGTGATCCTGATCAAAATCGCCGACCGTTTGCACAACATGCAGACAATGGATTCAATGCCGAACCAAAAGCAGATCAAAATAGCTTCGGAAACACTTTACATTTATGCGCCACTCGCGCACCGTTTGGGTTTGTACAACATCAAAAATAAGTTGGAGGATTTGGGATTGAAATATACCGAACCCGATGTTTACAAGGATATTGTCAGCAAAATCAAGGAAACCAAAGAAGAACAGGACGCTTATATTACGGACATTTCGAATGTGCTGAAAGAATCGCTTAACGCGGAAGGCATCGATTATATCATCAAAGGCCGCCCGAAATCCATTTATTCGATACGCCGGAAAATGCGCGCACAGAATGTCAGCTTTGATGAAGTGTATGACAAATTTGCGTTGCGGATTGTCTATAAATCCAATCTGCATGACGAAAAATTCATCGCCTGGAAAATCTATTCCATTGTCACCGACCATTACCGCCCGAGCCCAAGCCGTTTGCGCGACTGGATTTCCTCACCGAAATCGACGGGTTATGAAGCATTGCATATTACGGTTATGGGACCAAAAGGCCGCTGGGTCGAAATCCAGGTCCGAAGCGAACGCATGGACGAGATTGCCGAAAAAGGTTATGCGGCGCATTACAAATACAAACAAGGCGCAACCGAAGAAAGCGGATTGGACGTCTGGCTGAACCTTTTGAAAGAAGCGCTTGAAAGTTCGGAAACCAACGCGGTGGACTTTGTCGAGGACTTTAAAATGAACCTTTATGCAAAGGAAATTTTTGTCTTTACGCCAAAAGGGGAAATCAAGTCTTTGCCGAAAGGCGCGACTTCATTGGACTTTGCGTTTAGCATCCACTCGGAAATCGGGATTCGGACCCGCGGAACGAAAGTCAATGGCAAACTCGTACAATTAAACCACGAACTCAAAAGCGGCGACCAGATTGAGATCATTACCTCGCCAAACCAAAAGCCTACGATCAACTGGCTCGATTATGTCACGACTTCACGCGCAAAAAATAAGATCCGGAATGTCCTGAACGAAGACACCAAAAAAACTGCGGAAGAAGGAAAAGAACTGCTGACCAGAAAATTGCGCCACCTGAAAATCACGATGAGCGAATCGGTGGTGAATGAGTTGGTGAATTTCTTCAAGCTCAAAACCAGTCTCGATTTATTCTACAGGGTTGGAATTGGCGCGATTGAGAATCAGCAATTGAAGGATTTTGCAGCGCAAAAAAACAATACGTTCATCAATTTCTTCAAGACAAAAATGCGGCGTTCGCCAAATACTGCCGATGAAGACATCCACAAGCCACACCTCAGCACGAATTATGACATGCTCGTTTTCGGGCCGGAACAGGACAAGCTCGATTATACGTTGTCGGCCTGCTGCAACCCGATTCCCGGCGACGAGGTTTTTGGTTTTGTGACGGTCAATGAAGGGATAAAAGTCCATAAAAAGGATTGCCCGAACGCCATTGCGCTCCAATCGAATTACGCTTACCGGATTATGCAGGCGAAATGGATCGATTCGTCGCAACAGGAATTCAAGGCGACACTCAAAATCACCGGAATGGATACTCTGGGATTGACGAACCAATTGACGAAAGTCATCTCGAACAATATGCACGTCAACATCCAGAGCATTTCGCTGAGCGGTGAAGCCGGCATTTTTAACGGCCAGGTTGCGGTGATTGTACAGAATAATACGATTCTCAAGAAATTGATCGAGAACATCAAGAAGATTGACGGCGTTGATAAAGTCACGCGGGTTTATAAGAATTGATTTATAATTAATATTTGGCGTTGTCTTCGGCCGGGCTTTCGGCTGCAGGGGGTGCCTGCCTCAAATGCGCAGCATTCAACGAATTCCTATAAAAAATATTATCAATGAGGTAATCCCTAACGCGGCCTGCGCAAATTATAGAATAATTCATTATCATGGAACAACCTTTTTTTAGCGACAATTGCGTCATGGAAAAATATTCCGGGAAAGGCGGATG
>DATHKH010000180.1:0-4658 GCA_035286325.1 Flavobacterium sp. | reverse complement strand
CGCAAATAAAAACCACATGAAAAAAAAACTGGTGTTTGTCATTCCAAGCCTGGCGGCCGGCGGCGGCGAAAAAAGCCTGGTCAATTTGCTGAATACCATTGATTATGGGCGGTTTGAAGTCGATTTGGTTTTGCTGCACCGCACTGGAATTTTCCTGAAAATGTTGTCCAAAGCCGTTCATTTGGTTGACTTAAATGATGAATTTGCCATTTTTTCCAAACCATTACCGCAATCGCTTGTGACTTTTTTGAAGCTCGGAAAAGTAACATTGGCCATCCATAGATTGCTGTTTTTCCTGAAAAACTCGGGGATTAAAAATAAGGCAGTCGCCGAACAATCTTCGTGGGAAGATATCCGCGAATCCATCAAAACGTTGCCGAAACATTACGATGTGGCGATTGGCTTTCTTGAAAAAAGTTCCATTTATTTTGCTGTCGACTGCATTACTGCGGATAAGAAAATCGGCTGGATCCATACCAAATATTCAAGTTCGGGCATGAATGCGGATTTTGACGAACTTTATTTCGAAAAATTATCCAATATTGTGACCGTTTCCCCGGAATGCCTGGAAGATTTGCAGCAGAATTTTCCAAAGCAAAAAGACAAAATTTCCATCCTTTACAATATTGTTTCCCCGAAAATCATCCATGATTTGGCAGGCCAACAACCGGAGCCTTTTGATTTTTCAAAAAATACATTGGTTACCGTTGCACGACTAAGCCCTGAAAAAGGAATCGACATCGCATTGGAAACGGCCAAAATCCTCTTAGACTCAAAAGTCGATTTCCAATGGCTCATCATTGGCGACGGCCTGGAAAAAACCATGTTGGAGAAAAAGATTGCAGATTGCAAACTTGAAAAACATTTCATTTTGCTGGGATTAAAAGAAAACCCGTATTTCTTTATAAAGCGGGCAGCGATTTATGTGCAACCTTCGCGATATGAAGGAAAATCCATTGCGATTGACGAAGCCAAAATATTGAACAAACCCATTATAGTCACCGATTTTACGACCGCTGCTGACCAGATTGATCACTTAAAAAACGGCATCATTTCGGGAATGAACCCTGACAATCTTGCAAAAGACATCCAAATGCTGTTGGCCGATAAAAGCCTGCAAAACCAATTATCGCTACATTTGTCGCAGGAAACTTTCGGTACGGAATCGGAAATAAACAAACTTTACGACCTCGTGAATGGCTAAAGAGAAGAAAAAAATACTTTTCATCATGAATAACCTCCATTGCGGCGGCGCAGAAAAAGCGCTGATTTCGATGTTCGAGATTATGGATTATTCGCTTTATGAAGTTGATTTATATTTGTTTAAGCATGAAGGTCTATTCATGAGTCAAATTCCGGCGGAAGTCACTTTGCTTCCAGAGCCAAAGGAATATCGCTACTTCGACATGTCGTTCAAAACGGCTGTTCTTGAAAACCTGAAAAAGGCAAGGCTTGATATTATTTTCAACCGGATTGCTGTCGGAATTATTTATAAGACGGAGAAAAGCGAGCAGAAACGAGAGCAGAAGGCCTGGCCGTATTTGGCTTCTTCATTGCCGCGCGTCCGCAAAAAATACGATGTTTCGATTGGGTTTATGGAAAAAACGCCAAATTATTTCTGCGTCGATAAAACCAATGCGGATAAGAAAATCGGGTACATCCATAACGATTATGACAGATTGGGAATGGACGCGAAAATCGACTTTCCATATTTTAAAAAGCTGGATAAGATCATCACGGTTTCGGAGGAATGTGAAGTTGTTCTAAAAGCGCGGTTTCCGGAAATGCAGGAAAAATTCACGGTTGTCGCCAATATCATTTCGTCGGCTTTGACCCGAAAAATGGCCGCAGAAAAGGTCGAACGGCTTGACGGCGAAATCAAATTTGTAACAGTCGGCAGGTTGGTGTACCAAAAAGGATATGATATTGCGATTGAAACCGCGGCGATTTTAAAAGCACGTGGAATCGCCAATTTCAAATGGTATATCCTCGGACTTGGAGAATTGGAAGAATCACTAAAAAACCTAATCGCAGAAAAAGGTGTTGAAGAACATTTCGTGTTTTTAGGCATAAGAGAAAATCCATATCCGTATGTAAAACAGGCTGATATTTATGTCCAATCTTCGCGTTTTGAAGGGTTTGGCATTGCGATTACGGAGGCCAAGATTCTGTCAAGGCCGATTGTGCTGACCAATTTTAACGTAGCGGAATTCCAGGTAATGCACGGCCAAAATGGATTGATTTCAGAAATGGACGCGAAATCTTTGGCAGACCAACTCGAGATTTTAATCCGTGATGAAAGCCTGAGAACGAAATTTTCGCGTAATTTGTCACAAGCCGATTATGGCACCGAAAGCGAGATTGACAAGATTTATAAGCTGATTGAAGCATAAAACCATGAAGATATTTAATTTCTTACGGGCGAGATTCAGGAAATTCCTCAATGAAGAAGAATGGCTGGAAGACCATATCAAAGCCGGAATGAAAGTCGGCGTGGGCTGCGACATCAATCCAGGCCTGATGATCGACCATTCGCATTGCTGGCTAATCGAAATCGGCGACTATGTCACGATTGCGCCGCAAGTGTATTTATTGGCGCACGACGCAAGCATCCACAGGCAATTGGGTTATTCCAAAATCGGGAAAGTCAAAATTGGCGATTATAGTTTTATCGGTGCACGCGCTTTGATTATGCCAGGCGTAACTATTGGGAAAAATGCGATTGTTGCCGCAGGAAGTGTAGTCGTGAAATCGGTCGATGACAATACGGTCGTGGGCGGAAATCCGGCAAAATTCATTATGAAAACGGATGAATTGCTCGAAAAACATAAGAAAGCTATGCAAAGCGCAACCAAATACGATAAAAATTGGCTCCTCCAAAACGGGATTACCGACGCGATGAAAAAACAAATGGCCGACGAACTGGAAAACAACAATGGCTATGTCGTGTAACATTTATTTCATCCTTTTCCTTGTAGTTTCGGCCATTGTCGCAATCATATTTCTATTTGATTTTATTCCGCAGTTCCATACATGGCAAGGCCGAATCCATATCGGACGTTACGCCGACAGGGAAACTTGGGCGAAAAAAATACTTGCAAAATCCAAATCCTGGCTTGCCAAAACACCAACAATCAAGCTGACCGATAATGAAAGGCTAATTGTTTTCGATATCATCCTCGGAAATTACAGCAGAAACGCGATCCAGCATTGGCAACAGGCTTCCTTGGTTTTAGGATTGACGGAATGTGTTTATAAAACGAATGATGAAAGTCAAAAATCCCAAATCACGAATTTTGTCCAATCCAAACTTGACGACTCCGGAAATTGGAAAAACACGCCGAAGGAAATCGATGGTGTCATTCTCGCCTATTCTTTTTTGAATGTCGATTGGCTTGACCACAAAAAATACAAACCGGCATACGATGCAATGTGGAAAATGGTGCGGGAAATGGTTGGCGATGACGGCACAATCCAGTACCGGACGAATATGAAAAGCTACCGTTATGTCGACACTATCGGGTTTGTATGCCCGTTTTTGATGGCTTACGGCATACGGTTCAACAATAATGAAGCGATTGATTTGTGCGTGAAACAAATTGCCGAATTCAACAAATACGGCATGCTCAACGGCGAATTTATTCCTTGCCATACGTATCATACCGAAACGAAACTTCCGGTAGGGCTTTTTGGCTGGGGCAGGGGTTTGGGCTGGTATGCGATCGGATTGATTGATGCATGGAAAATACTTCCTGACAATCATCCGCAAAAAAACCAATTGACGGAATCGGTTGTTTCATTTGCAAAAACGGCCATCAAATGGCAGCAGGAATATGGCGCATGGACGTGGATTGTGACAAGAAAGGAATCGCGCGCCGATTCATCAGCGACGGCAACATTGGCTTGGTGTTTAGGCCAGGCATCATCCATAAAGGACATTTCGAAATCTTGTTTGGAAGCCAAAGAAAAAGCCCTGAAATACTTAATGACTGTCACCAGACGCGATGGTATTGTCGATTTTTCGCAAGGCGATACCAAAGACATCGGCGTCCATTCACAGCATTTCGATATTTTACCATTCACACAGGGCTTTGTCCTGCGAACCGTTTACGACCATAATTTATGAAGCTTTTATACATTACCAATGGCATCAAAGGCGCGGCCGGACTGGAACGCGTGCTGTCGATTAAGGCGAGCTACCTGGCCGATGTCATGGGTTATGAGGTGCATATTTTGATGTTGAACAATGGCAATGACCCATTTTTTTACGATTTCAGCCCAAAGATAAAAATGCACGATATTGTGGTTGGCGGTAATCCAATAAAGTATGTACGTCAGTATCTGCGCGGTATTGAAGCCGTCGTAAAAGCGATTCGCCCCGATGTGATTTCAGTTTGCGACGACGGACTGAAAGGTTTTTTCCTGCCATTGGCATTACAGAAACCCTGTCCGATGATTTATGAAAGGCATGTGTCGAAAGTCATCGAACTTGGAGAAAATCCGGATTTCAAAAAACGGGCCTACGTCAATTTTAAGTTCAAGATGATGAATTTGTTGGGTAGGCAGTTTGACAAATTCGTGGTGCTGACGCATGACAATATCCCGGAATGGACCATGCGCAATGTCATCGTAATTTCGAATCCATTGTCGTTTTATCC
>DATHKH010000179.1:0-6681 GCA_035286325.1 Flavobacterium sp. | reverse complement strand
AACTCTTAATAACTTAATGGGTTAAATTTTTTTCAGAATAACTAAATTTGCAGCACACAATCTAACTACTCAATTCTCATTACTCAATACTAATGAAATACAACACACGACAACCAGCAATCCTACTTCTTTCAGACGGCACCATTTTCCACGGCAAATCCATCGGAATCTCCGGCACCACCTTCGGCGAAGTCTGCTTCAACACCGGAATGACCGGCTACCAGGAAATCTTTACCGATCCGTCGTACTTCGGCCAAATCATGGTTGCGACCAACGCACACATCGGCAATTATGGCGTCAACGCTGAAGACATCGAAGCCGACCGCATCATGATTTCGGGGTTGGTCTGCAAGAATTTTTCATTCAACAATTCGCGCCCGAATTCGACCGGAACGCTTGAGGATTATTTCAAAGCGCAAAACCTCGTCGTCATTTCCGATGTCGATACGCGCGCTTTGGTCAGTTACATCCGTGACAATGGCGCGATGAACGCAGTAATCTCGACAGACGGAACACCAATAGAAGAATTGAAAAAGCAACTCGAGAATATCCCCGACATGAAAGGCCTGGAATTGTCCTCAAAAGTGTCGACAAAAGAACCATACTTCGTTGGTGACGAAAATGCGAAATATAAAATCGCGGCGCTCGATCTCGGCATCAAGAAAAACATCTTACGCAATCTCGCCAAACGCGACTGCTATATCAAAGTGTTTCCATACAACGCGACGTTTTCAGAAATGAGCCAGTTCAATCCCGACGGTTATTTCCTGTCAAACGGCCCGGGCGATCCGGAACCATTGTTCGACGCACAGGAAGCCGCAAAGGAAATCCTCGACAACGACAAACCGCTATTCGGGATTTGCCTTGGCCACCAGGTCATTGGTTTGGCAAACGGCATTTCGACCTATAAAATGTTCAACGGACACCGCGGCATCAACCATCCGATAGAAAATATCCTGACCGGAAAAGGCGAAATCACTTCACAAAACCACGGTTTCGCAGTCAACAAAGAAGAACTCGAGGCGCATCCCGATTTTGAAATCACGCATTTGCACATCAATGACCAAACGGTTGCCGGCATGCGCATGAAAAACAAAAACTGTTTCTCGGTGCAATACCATCCCGAAGCCAGTCCAGGCCCGCATGATGCGAGTTATTTGTTTGACGAGTTTATTGCGAACATTGAGAAATTGAAATCGGCTGCAACGGTTTAATCAAAAGCCCTAGCCCTGATGGAAGCGGCATCCTTTTTTGCAAAAAAAAGATATAGCATTTGAAATTAAAAGGAGCACAGCCACTGGCTGTGAGGTATTTTTTAAACATCAATTGAAAATTGTTGCTGTAATCTAGCCCCGATTGCAATGGAAATCCTTTTTGCGAGGCACGAAATAAAAAGATTTTAATGAAAAGCGGGACTCAACACGAATAAAATGCTAAACATCGGCTCCTAAAAATTTACAACGTTATCGTTAATAACATTCCAAAACCCGAATTGCGGATATCATTATATTTGTAATATAAAATTTATAATTCATCATTTAAAACAGAAATTATGAGCATCATCATTAAAATTCATGCAAGACAGATATTTGATTCACGCGGAAATCCTACGATTGAAGTCGACGTGGTTACCGAAAACGGCGTTCTGGGTCGCGCTGCCGTTCCTTCAGGAGCATCAACCGGCGAACACGAAGCGGTCGAATTGCGCGACGGCGGAAAGGCATTTCTTGGAAAAGGCGTCCTCAAAGCCGTCAAAAATGTCAATACGCTGATTGCTGAGGAATTGCTT
The DNA here is from genome assembly GCA_035286325.1 of Flavobacterium sp. Lineage (GTDB taxonomy): Bacteria > Bacteroidota > Bacteroidia > Flavobacteriales > Flavobacteriaceae > Flavobacterium. Next base: position 4,892 of record DATHKH010000179.1, on the reverse strand, counting down.
GGGACTTCTGTTTTCGAACAAAACAAAATCGACCAAATGATGATCGAACTTGACGGCACGCACAACAAAGGAAACTTGGGTGCGAATGCGATTTTGGGAGTTTCATTGGCTGCTGCCAAAGCCGCTGCAAATGAACTTAATATGCCATTATACCGCTACGTTGGCGGTGTTTCAGGAAACACGCTTCCGTTGCCGATGATGAACATCATCAATGGCGGTTCGCACTCCGATGCGCCGATTGCATTCCAGGAATTCATGATTATGCCGGTCAAAGCAAAGACTTTTTCGGAAGCGATGCAAATGGGCACGGAGATTTTCCACAACCTGAAAAAAGTATTGCATGACCGTGGATTGTCGACTGCTGTGGGCGATGAAGGCGGATTTGCGCCAAACCTTGCGGGCGGAACCGAAGATGCTTTGGACACGATTAAAAAAGCCGTCGAAATGGCAGGTTATAAATTCGGCGATGAAATCATGATCGCTTTGGATTGTGCGGCTTCTGAATTTTACGTCAACGGCCAATATGATTATAAAAAATTCGAAGGCGAAGGCGGAAAAATCCGTACGTCAAGGGAACAGGCGGAATATTTGGCAGACCTGACCAAAAAATATCCGATCATTTCTGTTGAAGACGGCATGCAGGAAAACGATTGGGATGGCTGGAAATATTTGACTGAACTGATTGGCGACAAAGTACAATTGGTAGGCGACGATTTATTCGTGACCAATGTTGAAAGACTGGCAACGGGAATTGAAAAAGGCATTGCCAATTCAATCTTGGTAAAAGTCAACCAAATCGGAACATTGACAGAAACGATTGCGGCGGTCAACATGGCGCACAACGCAGGTTATACTTCCGTGATGTCACACCGTTCGGGAGAAACCGAAGACAATACGATTGCCGATTTGGCTGTCGCGTTGAATTGCGGCCAAATCAAAACCGGTTCTGCTTCGCGTTCCGACCGTATGGCAAAATACAACCAATTGCTCCGCATTGAGGAAGAATTGGGAAGTACGGCTTATTTCCCGGGGAAGAAAGCATTTAAAATAAAGTAGATTTACCATAAATCTTGACTGAAAAACCTGGCAAAGAAATTTGCCGGGTTTTTTATTTCGAATTCTCATTCGAAACCGTCGAATTCTAATTGGATGACAATTGCATGAAAGGAAATGCTATTTTTGTTTGGCAATCCACCAGCAATTTTTCTTATGAGAAAAGCGACCTACATCATCCTGTGTTTTCTTTGCCTTTATTCGGTGCCGGATATTGCCCAAAACAAACCTGTTGACAGCCTGATCCAAATATTGACCCACGCGAAAAACGACATCGATCGTGCGCGTGCACTCAATGCGCTTGCCGATGAACACAAAACGATCGATCCTGTCCAAATGCAGCAGTATGCGAACCAGGCATTGCAGTTGGCACAAAAAATAAAATACAGGCTTGCCGAAGGAAACGCGCACATCAATCTTGGGAATGCGAATTTGATTTTAGGAAAATATACTGTCGCACTCCAGCATTTTTCTGATGCGCAGGCCATTTTTGAGGCCGCGGCAGATTCGGGTTCAGCCGATGACAAGGAAGTCAAAAACGGATTGGCGCGCGCTTATGGCAGCATCGGGATTGTATTTTCTGAGCAGAGCAATTACGCCAAGGCATTGCAATACCATTTGAAAGCTGTCAGAATTTATGAAGAGATCAATGACCTCAATAAATGTGCACGGCTTTACAATAACATCGGGATTGTTTACCAGTCGGAAGGCGATTACTTCAAGGCACTGGATTACTTCATCAAATGCCTGAAAATCCAGGAGAAAATTGGTGATAATACTGTCGGAATCACGACAACCAATATCGGGAATATTTATCTCGCACAGAAAAATTACCCAAAAGCATTTGAATATTACACCAAAGCGCGGCAGCTTTTTGTAAAATATCCGGACAGTCGGGGTTTGGGCGAACTTTACAACAACCTTGGCCTGTATTATAAAAAAACCGGCGACGCCACTAAAGCTTTGGAAAATTATCAGGCTGCATTGTCGGCGTTTAATTCCATTGCAGACAAATTCGGCGCTTCCGATACCTATGCTTTTATTGGTGAAGTCTACTTTGACAAACAAGATTATGTCCAGGCATTATCGAATATCAATAAATCGCTGGCATTGGCTAAAGAATTAAACATTCTCGAACGCATCCAGGATTCGGAAAAGAAGCTCAGCGAAATTTATGTAAAACTCAACAAACCGAACGAAGCCCTGCTGCATTACCAACTTTACAGTGTAGCGAAAGACAGCGTCAGCAATTATGAAAACATCAGGAACAGTGTTCGTGCCGAGATGAATTTTGAGTTTGACAAGAAACAAGCACTCCAAAAAAAGGAACTCGAAAAAAAGGAACTGATTTTCAGCGAACAAAATAAAAGGCACCAACAGCAGATATTTTTTGTGATCCTTTTTATATTATTGCTGTTCGGAATCATTTTCCTGATTTACAACAGGCTGCAGCTGAAAAAAACATTGACGTTGCAGAAAGAGCTCGCGGAATACGAGCAGAAAGCGCTGCATTTGCAGATGAATCCGCATTTTGTTTTCAATTGCCTGGGTTCGATTTCGAGTTTCATCGTACAGAACGGAACCGATTCGGCAATCAAATATTTGTCGAAATTCTCGAAACTGATGCGCCTGACACTTGAATATTCGAAGGAATCCTTAATCCCGATTGACAAGGAAATCGAAAGCCTGCAAAATTACCTCGAGCTCGAACAGCTGCGTTTCAACCAGAAGTTTGATTTCAGCATTACCAAAAGCAAAGACATTGATGACGATACCGCATTGCCGCCTTTACTATTGCAGCCTTTTGTAGAAAATGCGATCATCCACGGGTTGATTCCAAGAAAAGAGACGGGAAAAATCGATATTGATTTCTCCATTTCCGGCGACAGCCTGATTTGCACGATTACGGATAATGGCATCGGTTTCAACAAATCGCAGGAACTGAAAGAAAACCTGGTTAGTGTACACAAATCGATGGCGCTGGACATTACGAAGAAAAGGCTCGAAATGATGGAATCGGTGACATCCAAAAAATCGCAGGTTGAAATCAATGAAATCAAGAATGAAAGCGGTGAAACCACAGGAACGAAAGTGATTTTGAGCCTTCCGATACAATATATCAAAGCATAGAATGATTACAGCATTACTGATTGACGACGATTCGAATTTGCGCAACGGCATGAAAAGCATGCTCGAACGGTATGCGCCCGAAATCAGGATTATCGGCGAGGCCGACAGCGTGGAAACCGGCATTAAGTCGATGGACGCGCTTTCGCCGCAGGTTGTTTTCCTCGACATACAGTTGGGCGACGGAACCGGATTTGACATTTTGGAACAGTTGGCGCTTAAAAACGGGAAATCGTCTTCGCATATCGTTTTCATTACGGCTCATGAGCAATACGCGATTAAGGCGTTCCGGTTTAGTGCTTTGGATTTCCTGTTGAAACCGGTCGATCCTGATGAATTGCAGAAAGTGATTCTGAAGATCAAAAATGTGCTCGACAAGAATATGGATTATGCACATATCGATTTGCTGCTCGAGAATATCAGGAAGAAAGTCGATAATTTCAAAAGGATTGCGCTGTCGACATCCGATGGCATCCATCTTTTTGAGATCAGTGACATTATCCGATGTGAGAGTGAAGACAATTATACGAAATTTTACATCAAGAATAATAAGCCAGTGCTGATTTCGAAAACGCTGAAGGAATATGAGGATTTGTTGACTGAACACGGATTTGAAAGAATCCACCAATCGCACCTGATCAACCTGTCGTATCTGAAATCATATATCAAGAAAGACGGCGGATATGTCGTGATGGCCGACAATAGCCATCTTCCGATTTCACAGCGAAAAAAGGAGCGATTGCAGGAATTCCTAAAGACCATATGACAAATTCTAATCGAAAGACACCGAATACTCAATTGCCCGAATAATTTATATTTTACCGTATACCTTTAACAAAAACAAAGTCGTCAAATAATTAAAACCAGGATTATGAAGAAATTATACTTTTTATTGTCGTTGTTACTCACTGGAATAACCAACGCACAGAACATTGCCATTCCCGATGCAAATTTCAAGACTGCCGTACTCGCTTCAGGAGCCGATTCGGACCTGGATGGCGAGATTAGTGTGACCGAAGCCCAGAACGTAATAGAAATTAGCGCCCCTGATTCGAACATCGCGAACGTTTTCGGCATTGAGAATTTCACCAATCTCATGCACTTGGACATTTCCGGAAACCCTATTACAGAAATGTACTTGGGTATGAACACGCAACTTGAAGACATCGAGATCAGCGACACACAGTTACAGCAACTGGACCTTACAGGCTTGTCGCTTTTGCAGCAGATTTACGGCAATAATATTCCGTCATTGGGCACGTTGACCTTGACCGGCTGTACGTCACTTTACCTGATCCAGGTTACGGGCTGCTCGCTGGGTGCGATAGACCTGAGCACTTGCCCGGCTTTGAGCAGTATTACGCTGTGGGACGATCAACTGTTTTCGATCAATTTCGGACCCAATACAGCGTCGTCCGTAATACTGTTACTTGACAACAATCACCTGCTTTCGCTAGACTTATCGCCATTGACCAATCTTCATCAACTTTTATGCAGCGATAATCTGCTTCAGTCGCTCGACACATCAAACAATCCGAGCCTGACCTGGCTGGGCTGTGCCTTCAATTCCATTACTACGCTGGACCTTTCCAACAATTCGAATCTTTCCGTTTTGACCGCCGATAATAATGCACTCCAGACCATTTATATGAAGAACGGCGCACTTGAAAATGCGACTTTTGCCAACAACCCGGCATTGTATTTTATTTGCG
>DATHKH010000178.1:0-16520 GCA_035286325.1 Flavobacterium sp. | reverse complement strand
CATTGTCGTTTTATCCCGAACAATCATCGACTTTACAAAATAAGAAAGTCATCGCCGTTGGCAAGCAATCGTATCAGAAAGGTTTTGATTTGTTGCTCCGATCCTGGAAAATCGTCAATGAAAACCATCCGGATTGGGAATTGGATATTTATGGCAAATTTGACCCTTTACAGCAATTGTCTGAATTGGCATCTAAATTAAACATTGAAAACTGCGTCCATTTTTTTGAGCCTGTAAAAAAGATTGAGGAGAAATTTCTCGAATCGTCCATATTTGCGTTTTCGTCGCGTTTTGAAGGTTTCGGGATGGTATTGATTGAAGCCATGGCCTGCGGCGTTCCGTGCGTTTCGTTTGATTGTCCATGCGGCCCGAGCGACATTGTCAGCGAGCGTGAAGATGGTTTCTTGATCGAGTCCGGCAACATTCCCGCATTTGCAGAAAAAATCACTGTGTTGATCGAAAATGAAAACATGCGCACCAAAATGGGCAAAACCGCTAAGGAAAATGCCAAAAGATATCTGCCGGAAGCCATTATGCCGCAATGGGACAAATTGTTTAAATCGCTTGTGAAATGAGAATCCTTTTCACCACAGACCAGATTTACCTGCATGGCGGAATCGAAAAAGTGATGGCGGAAAAGGCAAATTATTTTGCCGATGTTTTTGATTATGATGTCCACATTCTAACGACCGAGCAAAACGGAAATGCGCCCTGTTACCGATTGTCGGAAAAAATAAAAAAAACAGATATTAGTGTCAATTACCACCGGAAAAAGAGCTATTTTCATCCGGCGAACCTGTTAAAATTGCCGCAACATTTCAGGCAATGGCGCAAAGCGATCAGGACAATCGATCCGGATGTGGTCATCGTTTGCAATTACGCATTTGATTTTTACTGGAGCCCGTTTTTTTTCACGCGAATCTCGAAATTGAAGGAATTTCATTCTTCCGGGTTTTTGGAAATGGAAGCGAGAAAAAATGCCGGTTTTTTTGGAAAGATCAGGTTTGGGCTGCAAGATTTCATCGAATCGAAATATGACAGGATCGTGGTGCTGAATCCGAGCGAAGCACAATTTTGCAAAAGCAAAAACACGGTCGTTATTCCAAACCCAATTGGGAAGACTGATAAAGTCGCGGCTTTAAAAAATAAAAAGGCAATTGCCGCCGGAAGGATTGCGCCCGTAAAAGGGTTTACAAAGGCGATTGACGCATGGGCATTGGCTATGGAATACCAATCGGATTGGGAATTGTATATTTACGGCCAGGGCGAACCCGATTATATCCAAATGCTGAAAGCGAAAATTGTGAATCAAGGCTTGCAAAATAATATATTTATTAAACCGGCTACTGAAAATTTGGACGATGAAATGGCTGGTGCTTCCATGTATGTGATGAGTTCGGTGTCAGAATGTTTCCCGATGGTTTTATTGGAAGCGTTGTCGGCGGGCTTGCCAATTGCTTCATTTGATTGTCCGACCGGACCAGGAAATATCATCACCGATGGCGAAGACGGTTTCTTGGCCGAAGACCAGAATATAGCATCATTGGCCGAAAAAATCGTAATCCTGATGACCGATGAAGATCTGCGCAAAGAGATGGGCAAATGCGGGCGCAGCAATGCCCAACGGTTTTCCAATGAGGCAGTCATGAATCTATGGCAATCGCTATTTAACGAATTGAAAAACAAAAGCAATTGAATATCATACCAATACAATATTATGCGACGGTTTACTATAACATTTTGTTGTTTATAGTAGTCGTGGTGTATTTTCAGTCTTTTGCTTCCAATCTGGAAAGTTCGTCCAATTTAAAAAGCAAGCAGACTTTGGGTGCCATGCTGCTCGCCTTTATCATCATTTACATGGGAATTCGCGACATTGACATCATTTTTGTCGATATGTATACGTATTCTGTGAATTTCCAGGCTTATGCGGATGGAGCGCCATTCAACGCCGATAAAGATTTGCTTTTCGAAATATTCACGATGTTTTCGTCAAAAGTCATGACGGTGGGCACTTTCTTTCTGCTCTGTACCTTTTTGTATGTTTATCCGCTGTATCTCGCTACTAAAAAAATGTTCAAAGAATACTGGTTTTATGGGTTTCTGATGCTGGTGATTTCTTTTTCATTCTGGGCGTATGGAACAAACGGAATCAGGAACGGGATTGCCACATCGGTGTTCATTTACGGCATTTCACTACAGAAGAAAATCCCTAAAATCATCTGGGTGATTTTGGCGGTGATGATTCACAAAGCATTGATTTTGCCGGCATTGGCCTTTGCGATGACCTATTATTATTCTGATTCTAAAATGTACCTGCGGTGTTGGTTTTTAGCCATCCCGCTATCGTTGGCTTTGGGCAGTTTTTGGGAAGGCTTCTTTTTGAGTTTCGGTTTTGGCGAAGAAGAGAGGCTCGCCGGATATTTGTCGGGAAGTCAGGATGCGCTCGACCAGATTGTGGAAGTCAAGACTGGCTTTCGCTGGGATTTCCTGCTATACAGCGCGACAGGCGTTTTTGCCGGCTGGTATTATATCGTCAGGAAAAAATTCACTGACAAATTTTATAACCGTTTATATTCGACATACCTCATTGCCAATGGCTTTTGGGTATTGGTCATCCGGGCGAACTTTTCGAACCGTTTTGCCTATTTGTCGTGGTTTATATTGGGATTGGTCATCATTTATCCGCTGCTGAAAAACAAGATTGCCGACAAGCAGCACCAACTTATTGGACGAATTGTCCTGATTTACTTTTTATTTACTTTTGTTTTGGATGTCGTTCTCAAATAGCCAGTATAAAAAAAATGATAAGAAAAGACATAAAAATACTGATGGATGCCCGATGTCAGATGCATTATGCCGCGTTTTACATCGAAGGCATTTTAAAAGTATTTGGCGATAATGCGGTCTTTTCCACTGAAGGTTTTGCGGGATTGGAATCCCATGCGCGCTGTTTTTTGTTCAGGGTAATCGAAAATGGAAAAAGCCATAACATCGCCATCGATTTTCACGATCCGCGCGGTATCGACAAAACGGTTTTACTGTGGAGCGATTTATATGCAAAAATCAATTTTCATTCTCAAATCAGCATGGATTTATTACTGGATAATTTTGGCGGAAACACTTCCGAAATGGAACAGCATAAACATAAAATCCAGTCCATTCCGCCAAGTTTCGGAATCCGTGTATTTGGATTGTTCCGAACCATAAGCCATATTTTTTTTATCCTCAGGAAGCAAAGTATAAAAACCAACAAAAAAGTCATCCTCGATAATTTGAGGATGTACCTCAAACGGCAACCGATTTCGAAATATTTCCACGCGCCGTTCCGCCAGGATTATATTTTTATAATGGCTTCGATATGGCATAAAAGCACAGCATTCGTGAATCTGTCCAGGGCATTTTTTATCCGCGCATGCAAGGCAAATCCAAAAATTACTTTTGAAGGCGGATTGGTTGACATCGGTTATGAATGTGATTATATTCCGGACTTGAATCAATTAAAAGCTGGCAACAAAAAGATAAAACTTGCGCAATACATTAAAAAGACACAGCAGTCCAATTTTGTTTTCAATACGCCATCGGTCGAGCATTGCCATGGCTGGAAACTCGGCGAATATTTGTGCATGGGCAAAGCGATTGTTTCGACGCCGTTGTCAAATGATTTGCCTTATCCGCTCGAGCACGGAAAGCACATCCATTTTGTGGAAGACAATCCTGAATCCATAAAACAGGCAGTCGATTTCCTGGTTGAAAATCCCAAGTATGTCAAAATGCTTGAAAAAGGTGCATTGGCTTATTGGAAAAATTACGCCACGCCTGAAAAAATCATCGAAATGCTGGTATCCAAATTAATCCCAATACAATGAAATTAACCGTCATCATCCCGGTTTATAACGTCGAAAAATACATCGAGAAATGTATATTTTCGGTATTGGACAACAATCTCGGAACCACAGATTATGAAATTATTGTCGTGGATGACGAATCGCCTGACAACAGCCTTGAGATTGTCAATAAAATCGCAGCAAACCACAATAACATCAAGGTCATTTCCCAAAAGAACAAAGGACTCGGCGGCGCCAGGAATACCGGAATCGAAAATGCTTCGGGGGATTTTTTGCTTTTCCTCGATTCAGACGACTGGATTTTGCCCGATGCATTAAAAAATATTGTGGCGATCGCTGAAGACAACAATCCTGACATCCTCGAGTTTTCTGCACAAGGAATCGACGAGCAAGGGAAAATGACATATCATGCCACAAATGATACCGCAGGAAAACAATATGAAGGCGTTTATTATTACAACCATTTCCGCTACCTGAATTCGGCCTGTAATAAATTATACAAACGCAAATTCCTTGTGGACAACCAGTTGCTGTTCCATGAAAAAATATTCATTGAGGATTTTGAATTCAACACACGCGCTTTCTTTGTAGCAAAATCGGTGCTGGCAATTCCGTTTTTGGCCGCGCAATTCCTGCAATCTGGAGATTCGATTACGCGCAACAGAGATTTGTCGAGGAAAGACAAAATGTACCGGGATTTTATCAATATCATTGAAATCACTGACGCCGAATTCAAAAAACATCCTATAATTCCTGGTTCTGAAGCGCATGCATTTTTTATGGAACGGCTGTCATTTCTTGTCGCGACGCTTTTTTACCAGTTTTTAAAATACAAATTGCCATTCGGCGCCATTGCCGTTTATAAAAAGGAACTTTCGGAAAAGGGAATATACCATGTGAATTTTCCAATCCATGACAAAAAGAAGGATTTATTCCGGAAAATCATGCTGAAAAATCTCTGGCTTTTCAGGTTTACGCAACTATTATTAAGATTGGTATCATGAAAAAAGTCATCCGCACATCGACAGTCGCATTGTCATTGGATATCCTGCTCAAAGGCCAATTGAAATTCCTAAGCGGATATTACGAAATCGTAGCCGTTTCCGGCAATGACAACCATCTGCAGGCGGTTGAAAATAGGGAAGGCGTCAGGACGATCGATGTGCCGATCCAAAGGAAAATTTCGCCGTGGAATGATTTGGTTTCGCTTTATAAACTCTACAAAGTATTCAAAAAAGAACGGCCGTTTATTGTGCATTCTATAACGCCAAAAGCCGGATTGTTGAGTATGGTGGCTGCTTATTTTGCAAAAGTGCCTGTCAGGATCCACACGTTTACAGGACTGATTTTTCCCAACAAAACCGGGCTGATGCAAAAAACCCTGATCCTGATGGACAAGATGCTTTGTGCGTTCGCGACCGATATTTATCCAGAAGGACAAGGCGTGAAAGCCGATTTGATCCGGTATAAAATCACAAGCAAGCCATTGCATATCATTGCAAACGGGAATGTGAATGGGATTGATGTCGATTATTTTGATCCATCGCTTTTTACTGATACTGAAAATGCTTCTCTCAGGCAGTCATTGGGGATTTCGGCAAATGAATTTGTCTTTATTTTCGTCGGAAGATTGGTCAAAGACAAAGGCATCAATGAGCTCGTGGCTGCTTTTTCAAAACTCCATTCCAATTGCAAACTGCTGCTTGTCGGCCCGATAGAACCCGAACTCGATCCGTTGCTTCCGGAAACGCTACGCGAAATCGACAGCAATAAAAATATCCTTACAACCGGCTACCAAACCGATGTCAGGCCATATTTCGCGATAGCCGACAGCCTGGTTTTTCCAAGCCATCGCGAAGGTTTCCCAAATGTGGTGCTGCAAGCCGGAGCGATGGAATTGCCATGCATTGTCACCGATATCAATGGCTCTAATGAAATCATTGAAAATGGGAAAAACGGTTTGATTATTCCTGTGAAAAACGAAAATGCCATTCTCGAAGCCATGAAAAAACTGATGGCAAACAGTGAAATGCAAGCTGAAATGCGTCAAAATGCCAGGCCGAAAATCGTTTCCCGTTTCCGCCAAAATGTCGTCTGGGATGGAATTCTGGCGGAATATCGTAAATTTGAATCGCATGTATAAAAACATCATCAAGCCGACATTGGATACGATTGCCGCATTGGTCGGCCTGATTGTGCTGTTGCCGGTTTTTATCGTGATTACCGCGTTTCTTTTTTATGCCAATCAGGGAAAGCCATTTTTCTTCCAGCTGCGGCCGGGGAAAAACGGGAAAATTTTCAGGATTGTGAAATTCAAGACCATGAATGACAAAAAAGATGCAGCCGGAAATTTGCTTTCGGATGAATTGCGGCTGACGAAGATTGGCGCTTTTGTGCGCAAAACCTCACTTGATGAAATTCCGCAGCTGATCAATGTCGTCACAGGTGATATGAGCATCATAGGGCCGAGGCCGTTGTTGGACCATTACCTGCATTTGTACAATGACTTCCAAAGCCGCAGGCATGAAGTCAAACCCGGGATTACCGGCTGGGCGCAAGTCAATGGCAGGAATGCGATTTCGTGGGATAAAAAGTTTGAATATGATGTTTACTACGTCGACCATATTTCTTTTTGGCTCGACCTCAAAATCGTTTTCAAAACCATTCAGAAAGTCATAAAAAGTGAAGGAATTAACGCGGCGGATGCTGCAACAATAGAACCATTTGATGGAAAATAACATGTATTTATATGGTGCAAGCGGCCATTGCAAAGTGATTGTCGATATTTTGAAACTGAACGGCATTTCGGTAAAAGCGATCATTGATGACAATCCGAGAGTGGAAATGCTTTCGGGAATTCCGGTCGTCAAATCCGCTGATTTTTTACAATCGGATTGCCTGATTATTTCGATTGGCAACAACAATATCAGAAAAAAACTGAGCACAAAAATATCTGTCAATCACATTACTGCCATTCATCCTAGAGCTATTATTTCTCAGGGAACACAAATCGGAAATGGAACCGTCATTATGGGCGGTGTCATTATCAATCCCGATTCGGTTATTGGCGAACATTGCATCATCAACACCGGTGCAATTATCGAACACGATTGTAAAATTGCAGATTTTGTCCATATTTCGCCGGGTGTTTCACTGGCAGGAAATGTCTCAGTTGGCGAAGGAAGTCACGTTGGCATTGGCGCGACAATCATCCAAGGGGTAAAAATAGGGAAATGGGTCACGATTGGCGCCGGCGCTGTGATTCTTCGGGATGTGCCGGATTATGCCGTAATTGTAGGCAATCCGGGTAAAATTATCAAATACAATCCTGCACAATAGGGACATTAGTGCTGAAAACTCGCGGCGGAAATAAGATTGCCCCTTATAAATGGTGGTCTTTTGAAACGAAATTGCTTACATTTGTGCGTATTGGTTTTTAAACAAAAGTTAAGAAATATAACAATGAATGCTAAGATATGGCTTTCCTCGCCGCACATGGGAGGAAATGAACAAAAATTTGTGAATGAGGCTTTTGACACGAATTGGGTTGCACCTCTCGGCCCGAATGTTACAGGATTTGAACAGGATTTAGAGCAATACATCGGCAATGATTCCCATATTGCAGCATTGAGTTCCGGAACTGCAGCCATTCATTTGGGGCTTGTTTTATTGGGAGTTTCGGCTGGCGATGAAGTCATTTGCCAGAGTTTTACGTTTTCGGCCTCGGCAAATCCAATTGCTTATCAAGGCGCGATTCCCGTTTTTATCGACAGTGAATCTGATACCTGGAACATGTCGCCCGAAGCTTTGGAAGAAGCGATAAAAGACAGGATTGCAAAAGGCAAAAAGCCAAAAGCCATTATCGCCGTACATCTTTACGGAATGCCTTTCAAAACTGCCGAAATTCGTGCAGTGGCCGACAAATACGGAATTCCGATCGTAGAAGACAGTGCCGAGGCTTTAGGAAGCACATATAAAGGGCAAAGATGCGGGACTTTTGGCGATATCGGCGTGTTGTCATTCAATGGAAATAAAATCATTACGACTTCAGGCGGCGGCGCTATCGTAACAAAAAATAAAGGGTTGAAAGACAAGGCTGTTTTTCTTGCCACGCAGGCGAGGGACAACGCGCCACATTACCAGCACAGTGAAATCGGGTTCAATTACAGGCTGAGCAATATTTGTGCGGGCATTGGCCGCGGCCAAATGGAAGTCCTTGACAAGCATATCGGATTGAGAAGAAAAATGCATGATTTCTATGCGGATTATTTTTCGACAATTGAAGGCGTGACCGTTTTAAATGAGCCGAATGCCGATTATTTTTCGAACCATTGGCTGAGCGCTATCACAATCGATCCGTCAAAAACGAACGGAAAAACAAGGGAAGATTTAAGGCTGATGCTCGATGCTGAAAGTATAGAAAGCCGTCCGTTGTGGAAACCGATGCACTTGCAGCCTGTGTTTGAGAAACATCCTTATTATGGCGAAAATGTAGCGGAAAAGCTGTTTGAAAACGGATTGTGCCTGCCTTCAGGTTCCAATTTGGCAGCCGACGACAGGAATCGAATTCAACAGGTATTTGACAGGTTTTTCAAATAAAAATGATATTGAATGATAAAAAAATACTAAATACAAATGAGCAATTCCATATTTAACGCGCTCATGAATATTATTGGTGAAAAAAGATTCCGGAACATCGGCTATTTGCCGCGCTGGATCATCTTTGTCATCGATGTGTTTATTGTCCTCATCGCAAACATCATTACCTTTTTCGTTATTTACAACCTGACGAGCGAGGATTTCTACAAGCATTTAAATATCCCGATAAGATACAGTTTGATTATTTCGGTCAACGCCGTATTCTTTTTGTTATACCGGACTTATTCGGGCATTATCAGGCATTCGACGTTTATCGATGGTGTAAAATTATTGGTATCCACATCGACTTCCTTTTTATGTCTGATGCTCATCAATTATTCCTGGAATTTTATTTTTGGGCAAAAATTATACGTAACCACAGGCCTTTTCATCAGTTATGTGATTTCGTTTTTGCTCCTGTTCCTGTTCCGGATTATGGTGAAGCACTTTTTTGAGAAATTCATCAATGTCAATGACCATAAGGAACTGATGCATACTGTCATTTATGGTGCCGATGCCAATGCAATTTCGATTGCCAATGCATTGCGGACAGAAGTGCCGAGCCGTTTTAACCTGCGCGGATTCATTGATAAATTCCATCATTCGAAAACATCCAAGCGCATCCTGAACCTTCCGATTGTCAACCAGAACAAGAAAATCCATGTCATCATGCGCGCCATGAAAGCCGAAGCGCTTATCATTGCTGAGAAAAGTCTGACAAAAGAAGAGACCATTGCCCTGGTGGAAGAATGCCTCGAATACAATTTCAAAGTCTTTACGGTGCCGTTGATTACCGATTGGGAAGACCAACAGCAGATTTCAAACAAAGTCAAGAATTTTGAGATTGAGGATTTGCTCGACCGAAAACCGATCAAGCTCCACATGGATTCCATCTCTGCGGAACTTAATGGGAAAACCGTCCTGATCACAGGTGCCGCCGGGTCTATCGGAAGTGAAATTACAAGACAGGTTTTGGGTTTCAACCCACATAAAATCATCATGCTTGACCAGGCTGAAACGCCATTGCACAACCTCGCGTTGGAAGTGGACAGCGTCAATTCGAAAACAAAAATCCGCACCGTATTGGCCGATATCAGGAATATTGGCGCACTCGAAAGGGTATTTTCGACATTCAAGCCGCAGGTCGTTTACCATGCCGCAGCCTACAAACACGTGCCATTGATGGAAGGAAATCCGTCACAGGCGGTTTATACCAATATCGTCGGGACAAAAAACCTTGCCGATTTATCACTTAAATATAATGTTGGGCGTTTTGTCATGGTTTCCACCGATAAGGCCGTCAATCCGAGCAACGTCATGGGCGCGAGCAAACGGATCGCAGAAAAATACGTACAGTCGCTGCAAAGCACAAAAAAATCGGGTACCAAATTCATTACGACGCGCTTTGGGAATGTATTGGGATCGAATGGCTCTATCGTTCCACTATTCACCAAACAGATTGATGCGGGCGGGCCAATAACCATTACGCACCCTGAAATCATCCGCTATTTCATGACCATTCCCGAAGCATGCCAGTTGGTTCTTGAAGCCGGGACAATGGGCAATGGTGGCGAAATCTACATCTTCGATATGGGCGAGCCGGTAAAAATCATCGACCTTGCCAAAAAAATGATCCGCCTTGCCGGTTTTACACCGGATAAGGAAATTGAAATCAAGATCATCGGCCTGCGGCCTGGCGAAAAATTGTATGAGGAATTGCTCAATGATACTTCTAAAACGCTGCCGACGCACAACAGTCAAATCATGATTGCGGAAGACAGTTGTGATGATTATGAAACCATCAGCTTGGCGATACAGGATTTGTCCGACCATTCAAAATCCATTACCAATGAGGAAATCGTTTATAAAATGAAAAAGATCGTACCCGAATTCAAGAGCATGAATTCGGTTTTTGAAACCCTTGACAATTAAATAACAAGCGGCCAAAAAAGCATTAATCAGAATTATCATATATTTGCTCGCTCTTGGGCTTTTAACTTACCCAAAACCTATTTATGAGAACTAAATTTTTGATTTTATATATTTTATTCGCACTTAGTTTTGCATCTTGCAGGTCTAAGAAGGAAGTCATTTACCTTCAAGGTTCAGACCAGGTGAAAACCCCTGAAGCGCTCGCTAACTATGAAACGATTATCCAGCCGGATGACGTGCTGCACATCAACATCATGTCGCAGAATTCTGAGGCTGCATCGCCTTTTAACCTCGAAGCCAGGGCCGCGGCAGAATCGAGTGCCGGCGCATTGAGCGTACAAAAACAGACTTATTTGGTGGATAAAGAAGGAATGATTCAGTTCCCGGTATTGGGCTCGATTAAAGTCGCCGGATATACCCGGACTGCTTTTGCCGAAATGCTGAAAGAAAAGCTA
Source organism: Flavobacterium sp. (assembly GCA_035286325.1). Classification (GTDB taxonomy): domain Bacteria; phylum Bacteroidota; class Bacteroidia; order Flavobacteriales; family Flavobacteriaceae; genus Flavobacterium. The sequence continues at coordinate 5,647 of DATHKH010000178.1, read as the reverse complement.
AGGCCTTACGTATCCGATGCCGTCGTGAATTTAAGGGTATTGAATTTTAAAATATCGGTTTTGGGTGAAGTCGTCAAACCGGGTGTCGTCAATGTCACAGGTGACAGGATTACACTATTGGAAGTTATTGCGCAATGCGGCGACCTGACTTTGCAAGGCATACGAAAAAACATCCTGATTGTCAGGGACAACCAAGGTGTGAAAACCTTTAATCGGGTTGATATCACACAAGCCGAGTTTGTCAATTCCCCGTTCTATTACATGAAACAGAATGATGTCGTTTATGTGGAACCGAGAAGGACCAAAATCGACGCGACAGCCATCGGAGGCAATGTGACCACAACCATATCGATACTTGGGTTTCTAATTACCACGACAATCCTTTTAACCAGATTATGATGCAGCCCTTAAATAGTTTATCCGGCCAGGCCGAACAGAATATCAATATTGAAGAACAGCTTTTTAAGTTCCTCAAACATTGGAAATGGATTGCATTGTCATTGATCATTTCACTGGTTGCAGCCTGGTTTTTTATTAGGTATTCGGTGCCGCAGTACGGCATGTCGACGACCATCCTGATTAAGGACGACAAAAAGGCATCAACACTTGACGCCTTGAGCGACCTGGGGATTTTTACCGGAGGGAAAAGCAACATCGAAAATGAAATCGCAATCCTGCAATCGCGGACGTTATCTCAGAATGTCGTAAAAGAACTCGATTTCAACATCACTTATTTCGTTGCAGGAAGGATCATCAGTTCGGAATCTTATAAAAATCCGCCTGTTAAGATTTTGTTTACGGATAAAAAAGACTCTTTCTTCCAAAAAGACACGGCTTTTATCATCACGCCCATTTCTGAAAAACGCTATAAAATCTCCAATGTAGTGAAAGAGAACGCCAAGGAATTCTCTTTTGGGCAAAAAATAAAAACCAGCATCGGCACATTCGTAGTGTTGAACAATACGGGTAAAATCGAGACAGATATCGACATTACAGTCAAAATCAATTCTGTTGAAGACAAAGCCGCGTCATATATCGGAAGGCTTGGCGTAGAACCGGTAGGCAAGAAAACCAGTATATTGAAATTGTCGCTGACCGATCCGATCCAGGAAAAAGGAATCGACTACCTGAACGCATTGGTCCAGCAATTCAACGACGATGCTGCCGAAGACAAGAATTTAATCGCCCGGAAAACTTCTGATTTCATCCAGACAAGGCTTGCCATCATTACCAAGGAATTGGACAGCGTTGAAAAAGGCGCGGAGGCATTCAAAAAACAAAATAAACTGACCGACCTGACTTCGGATGCGAGCCTGAGTTTATCATCTTCTGCGGAATATGAAAAATCGATGGTGGCCAACGAAACCAACTTAAAGGTGACGGATTATATGCTCGACGTGGTCCGCAAATCGGGGAATGAGGATTTGATTCCGAACAACATCATGCCTTCGGGAAATGCAGGCAATTTGATTGAACAATACAATAGCCTGATCTTAAACAGGAAAAGAATCCTGAAAACGGCCTCGCCAATCAACCCGTCTGTAATTAATATGGATGAGCAGCTTAGCGGTATTAAGGCCAATATTTTAGAAAGTCTTAGAAACACCAAAAGCTCTTTGCAGATTACACATCGGGATTTACAGAGCCAGGAAAATATTTATGGCGGGCAGATTTCTGAGGTACCAACCAACGAACGGAAATACAAAGTCATCGCAAGACAACAGCAAATCAAGGAATCACTGTTTTTATACCTGTTGCAAAAAAGAGAAGAAACCGCGATTTCATTGGCTGTAACATCACCAAAAGCCAAAGTCATTGATGCGGCTTATTCAAATGGATCGGTTTCGCCAAACACACGGCTTATTTTCCTGATCGCGATGTTTATAGGCTTATTGCTGCCAATTGGCATCATCTTTTTGCTCGACATGATGGACAATAAAATTCATTCAAGGCAGGATGTTGAAAAAGGAACCACTATTCCGTATCTCGGCGATATTCCGTTGTCTGATGAAAACAAAGAGCTTATCGCTTCCGACAGCAGGAGCGGAACAGCCGAATCGTTTAGGATTATCCTGACGAATCTTGAATTCATGCTCGCGCAAACCAAGGCGAATCAGGCGAAAACGATTTTCATTACATCCACGCTTCCAAAAGAAGGCAAGACTTTCATCTCTGTCAACCTCGCAAGGACATTGGCTTTATATGGTAAGAAAGTCTTATTGATCGGAATGGATTTAAGACACCCGAAATTTGCCGAATACCTTGATGTCAATGCGAATATTGGAATCAGCAATTATCTGTCAAGTGACAAATACACATTGAAGGATGTCATTTTCAAACAGGAAGGCTTTAAGGATTTCTGGGTCATGCCATCGGGCGTTGTGCCTCCAAATCCTGCGGAATTATTGAACAATGCCAAAGTCGCTGAAATCTTCATGGAATTGAAACAGACTTACGATTACATTATCGTGGATACCGCTCCGGTAAGCCTGGTAACGGATACGCTTTTGTTGAACCGTTTTGCGGATGTGTTCGTGTATGTGGTCAGGGCAAATTACCTAAGGAAAAACTCGTTGATCATTCCGGAATCACTCCACAGGGAAAACAAACTTCCTAACATGTCAATCCTGCTCAACGGCATCAACCAAAATAGAGGTTATGGCTACGGTTATGGCTATGGCTACGGTTATGGCTATGGTTACGGCCAGGATGTCGAGAAAAAGAAAACCTGGTTTGGAAAAATGTTTAAGAAATAATCCGGTTAAAACCGAAAGAACTGGTTGTTCGCGATCGCGTCATTCAATGGTTTGAGGTCTTTTACGACGATTCTTTTGGCGAATGAATTCAGGTGTTTTTCGTGGTGAACATCGGAGCCTGTATAGTCAATCATCCCGTTTTTCAACAGGTATAATGCGGTTTCGGCTACGGCTGTGCCATAATAGCCTACAGTCGAAAGTAAGTTGATCTGGAATTTGCAGCCCGCATTCTTCAATTTTTGGAATTCCCCATAATTGGTATGGTAAAAGGAATATCGTTCAGGATGTGCCAAAACCGGGATATAACCCGCAATCTGTATCTCAAAAATAATATCAAACAATTGGATTGGCGGATTGAGATAAGACATTTCAACCAATATATAATTTTCCTTCAGCGTCAATAGGGATTCCGTTTTCAGTGAATCCATGAAACTGCCGTCAAGCAGGTATTCTGCTGCCGCTTTAAAAGGAACATCAATCCCGTGGCTTTTTAATTCAATCGCCGTTTCCGATAATTTTGCCGAAACATTTGCCGGCGTATTTTCCCATACATTTTTCATGATATGCGGCGTCGTAATGAATTGCTCAAATCCGACTTTGCGAAGCCCGTTCATCAAAAGGATCGTTTCGTCAAGCGTTTGCGCGCCGTCATCAATTCCCGGCAAAAGGTGCGAATGGATGTCGATATGGTGATCAGGAATCAAATCCTGAAGGAATGGCTTTTTTTTGCTGAAGAATAACAAGGAAATATAGGTTTTAGATGATGATTCAGGGTGTAAAATTAGGCAATATTATCCATTTCAGTTTAAATAACGACGCGTTTTGAAAAAGAGAATTTTAAACGCTGTTTTTTATACGATATAAATCACCAACACAGGCGATAAATCCTATGCTACTATTTGTAAATTAGTATATTTGCAGGGCAATGCCAAAAAAAAGGCAGCAATTTCAGGCGCCATTCAACAATGAAAAACATAGGGTTAATAGAAGAAACAGAACAGTCCGATGACTGGGATTTGGTCATAAAAGGGCATACTTCGCTTTTTGACATCAGGTTCGCGGATCTTTGGCATTACAGGGATCTTTTGGGAATGTTTGTCAAGCGGGATTTTGTGAGTTTCTACAAGCAAACGATACTCGGCCCGTTGTGGTTTTTTATCCAGCCAATTTTCACGACTATTGTCTTTACTTTTGTTTTTGGAAACCTCGCTGGCATCAGCACCGACGGTTTGCCACACGCGCTTTTTTATCTTTCGGGGATCACGGCATGGAATTATTTTTCTGATTGCCTGACGAAAACCAGCACCGTTTTCAGGGACAATGCCAATATTTTCGGCAAAGTCTACTTCCCAAGATTAATCATGCCATTGAGTATTGTCGTGAGTAACCTGGTCCGTTTTGGCGTACAGCTTGTATTGCTACTTGCAATGATGGGTTATTTCGGATTTAAAGGTGCCGATTTCCATGTGACTTATGCCATCCTGTTTTTCCCTGTCCTGGTATTGATGATGGCACTTTTGGGACTTGGTTTAGGGCTTATCATTACAGCGGTTACCACAAAATACAAAGACCTGACTTTCTTGGTTACTTTTGGCGTGCAACTGCTGATGTACGGCACAACCGTCATTTATCCGTTGAGCGAAGCGCGCAACAAATTCAAGGAAATGGTTTGGCTGATTGAGCTGAATCCAATGACCGGAATCATCGAGGCTTTCCGTTTTGCCTTCCTCGGCAAAGGTGAATTCACGCTCCAGAGTGTCGGCTACTCGGCGATTGTAACTGTTGTGGTCATGATGTTCGGGATTGTCATTTTTAATAAAACTGAGAAAAATTTCGTAGACACCATATAATGAGCAAACCTGTAATCAAAGTCGAAGATTTATCCAAAGCCTATCAGATTGGGCAAATAGGAACAGGAACTATTTCCAGGGATTTAGAGCGCTTTTGGGCGACAAAAATCCGCGGAAAGGATGACCCGTTTTTGAAAATCGGGGAAACCAACGACAGAAGTGTCAAAGGCGTCAGCGACATCGTCTGGTCATTGAAAGACATCAATTTCGAGATCGGCGAAGGCGAAGCGGTCGGTATAATAGGAAAAAACGGTGCCGGAAAAAGTACACTGCTCAAACTGCTTTCCCGCGTGACAAGCCCGACAACAGGCGAAATAAAAGTCAAAGGCCGCATTGCCAGCCTGCTTGAAGTCGGAACCGGTTTCCATCCCGAACTCAGCGGCAAGGAAAATATTTACCTCAATGGCGCGATTCTCGGCATGCGCAAAAAAGAAATCACACGGAAATTGGATGAAATCATCGATTTTTCCGGTGTCGAAAGGTATATTGATACGCCAGTCAAAAGATACAGCAGCGGAATGTATGTCCGCCTTGCATTTGCCGTAGCAGCGCACCTCGAAAGCGAAATCCTGATTGTCGATGAGGTTTTGGCCGTTGGCGATGCCGAATTCCAAAAGAAATGCCTCGGGAAAATGGGCGATATCAGCAAAGGCGAAGGCAGGACGGTTCTATTCGTCAGCCACAATATGGCAGCGGTAAAAAGCCTGTGTTCGAAAGCGATGGTACTCGAAAATGGCCTGATCAAAAAGATTGACAATGTAGAAAATGCGGTTTCCTATTATCTGAGCGGTGATGCCGAATCGCAAAACAGGAAAATATTCACGTCGCAATATGACAAAAACGAATTCGCGATACATGAGATCAGCCTGAATCCTATTGGAAAAACTTCCGACGACGCATTGGACGAATACCATAAAATAGAAATCAATACGCTTTTTACTTTAAAGGACGCCGACAAACATTTGCATCTGACTTTCGTGCTGAACAATGATTTCGGAGAACCGTTATTTACTTTTTCACATGTCAATGGAAACCTGAAGC
>DATHKH010000177.1:0-5730 GCA_035286325.1 Flavobacterium sp. | reverse complement strand
AAGTGGCGAATTGTATAAAAAAGACAGCATCAAAATTGCCGATACGCTAAAATTCAAAACCAAAAGAGGCCGGATTGTCTATGGCGGCGGCGGTATCGTGCCCGACATTTTCGTTCCATTGGAAGTCGAACACGGCGCAGAAAGCACGGCTTACCTGATGCAGTCGGGAATTGTCGGGCATTTTGTTTTTGAGCAATTGGATAAAAACCGGAATGCTTTTAACGGCCTGACATTGGAAACTTTGCTTTCGAAACTTGATAAAACAGATGTCTATTTCAACGGATTCCAGAAATACCTGGCTGAAAACGGACTTGAATTGCAATTGGGGAAAAACAAGGCGTTGGTCAAACGATATCTGGCCGCCGAATTTGCGCGCCAGCTTTTCAACGAGGATAAATATTTTGAAATCGCCCTCAAAGAAGACGCGATGATAAAGGCAGTATTGGAAGAGAAATAACTTATTTCTTAATGCTGTCGTGGCTTTGCGAATTGATGCCGTCGTTCCATAAGGTCAGGATATCGGTCGCAACGGCAGCGCCACTTCCGGCAGCAATTGTGAGTTGGCTTCTCCAGCCGGCCAAAGTTCCGGCGACATAAATTCCCGCGGCGACATGATGGTCGTTGTTTTTTAGCTGGACGCGGTTTTTCTCCACCAATGCTTTTTTATGCGGCTCGATGTAGTGCATCAAACCTTCGATGGCAAATGTATTGGTCCAGCCAATGGCAATGACAATGCATCTTGTTTGGTAGGAATTCTTGTTTGTAGTAACCGTAAATTCAGGATAATGCCCGGAAACGCTAAGGGCTTTTTCGCCTGCGATTTGTTCTACGTGCGGATATAAATTGGATAATTGCTCCAGGCTTTCGGCCATAAGGTCAGCACCCAATTTGCCTGGCGTAATGCCGTAAGCGTTGTTAAATAAAGCTTCCTGGAGATTGGTGGTTTTCTGGTGTGTGATGATTCCGATTTTCTTGTCGGTAGCATAAGCCTTGTTTTTGGCTGAACCCAAGACCAAAGCGCACGAAACACCGGAAACGCCGCCACCAATAATGAGGACGTCAAACATATTATTTGTCGTTAAGTTTTTCCTGGACCATTTTTGACATCCTGAAAATCAGCAGGATAAAAACAGCGCAAAAAGAAGCCGCAATCCCGATAAGGGCAATCATGCTGTCGCCTTCAAACAGGTTGCTGAAATCGAGCAAAGTGATGTTGAAGATGATTAACGCGAGGGCTAAAAAGACCAATGTATATGTGAATACTTTCATGTAGATAAAAATTCAGGAAATAAAAATAGTAAAAAACCCCATTATGCGAACAGTGCTTTAACATTAGATGCAAATAATTTAACAGCAATCGCCAGCAGCACTACGCCAAAACTCTTGCGCACAACACTCAACCCATTTTTACCCAGCAGTTTCTCGATTTTTGCCGAAGACCTCAAAACAATATAAACCAAAACAATGTTCAGCAAAATGGCAATAATAATATTGACTGCCTGGAATTGCGCGCGCAGCGAAAGCAATGTCGTCATCGTTCCGGCGCCGGCAATCAGAGGAAAGGCAATTGGTACAATCGAAGCCGAACCGGATTCTTCGTCGCGATAAATGCGGATGCCGAGAATCATTTCCAAGGCCAGGAAAAACAGCACGAACGAACCTGCGACGGCAAATGAATTGACGTCAATGCCGATAAGATTCAGCAGTTCTTCACCGACAAAAAGAAAAACAATCATGATGATTCCGGCTACGATTGCGGCTTTCTCCGATTCGATATGGCCGTGTTTTTGGCGCAGGTCGACAATAATCGGAATCGTCCCGACAATATCGATTACCGCAAAAAGCACCATGCTGACTGTGAGTATTTCCCTGAAAACTACTACCATAACCTAATTATTTGAGGGCGCAAAATTATTCCATAAATACTGAAAATAAGCCAAATATAAGTTAAGTTTTTCGATGGATTTAAATCTGAATTGGTGCCTTAAACAGCTGATTTGCATAGTTATAAAATTTAACGCTTCAGTATTATCAAACTACCTTTTGGTTGTGTTACCTTTGCAAAATGTTTCAACTCGGCAAAACCATCGTATCGGAAGACATTTTAGAAAAGGAATTTGTCTGCAATCTTTCCACCTGCAAAGGCGCGTGTTGCGTAGACGGCGATGCCGGCGCACCATTGAGTGAGGAAGAAACCAAAATCATGGAAGCCATTTACCCGAAAGTGAAACCGTTCCTTCGCAAGGAAGGCATTGCGGCCATTGAGGCACAAGGCGCATGGGTTATCGGCACCGACGGGACATTGGAAACACCATTGATCGACGAAAAAGATTGCGCTTATGTGATTTTTGACGGGAAAACCGCACTTTGCGGAATCGAGCAAGCTTACAACCAAGGCATCATCGATTGGAAAAAACCGGTTTCCTGCCATTTGTATCCGATTCGGGTCAAGGATTTTTCGGAGTTCGCGGCAGTCAATTATGACAAATGGGACATTTGCGATCCGGCCTGTTCTTTAGGTCAGGAACTCGAAGTGCCAGTGTATAAATTTGTAAAAGAAGCGCTCGTCAGGAGATTTGGCGAGGATTGGTATCTTGAGCTTGAAAAAGTCGCTTCGGAACTTAAAAAATAATTTTACTTCAGTCCATTTTTTCTTTTTTCCGCATTCCAAAAACCCTATATTTTGCGGTCATTTCTTGTTTTTTGATTTTATTAAAACGTTAAAAAACAGCATTTTAGAATTTACTCCAAATAAATTCGCAAATACCACCGTTGTTAAAAACTAAAGCCGATTGTGAATAAGTTAACCTTTCAATTCCCATTTGGAATCCTAACTTTGTAATCAGGAAAAAAGCATAAAAATTTGTTAATTTCCCTCCAAAACAACCCCCAATTTATGTCAGCTATAGAGCCAATTTTACAGGAAAATAAAAACCGTTTCGTCATCTTTCCAATCAAGCACCACGATATCTGGGAATGGTATAAAAAGATGGAAGCCAGTTTCTGGACTGCCGAAGAAATTGACCTGCACCAGGATTTATCCGACTGGAACAACAAACTGAATAACGAAGAGAAATATTTCATCAAACATATCCTTGCCTTTTTTGCGGCTTCAGATGGCATCGTAAATGAAAACCTTGCCGAGAATTTTGTCAATGAAGTGCAATATGCCGAAGCGAAATTCTTTTACGGTTTCCAGATCATGATGGAAAATATCCACAGTGAAACGTACTCTTTATTAATCGACACGTATGTAAAGGACGAAGCCGAAAAAGCCCAACTTTTCAATGCATTGGAAGTGTTTCCGGCGATTAAGAAAAAAGCCGATTGGGCGTTGAAATGGATCGAATCCGATTCGTTTGCTGAAAGGCTGATTGCATTTGCGGCGGTCGAAGGAATTTTCTTTTCGGGTGCGTTCTGTTCGATTTACTGGTTGAAAAAACGCGGGCTGATGCCCGGGCTGACGTTCTCAAACGAATTGATTTCGCGTGACGAAGGCGTGCATTGCGATTTTGCCGTGCATTTGCACAACCACCATTTGATCCATAAAGTATCGAAAAAGAGAATCAAGGAAATTATTGTTGAGGCTTTGGATATCGAACGTGAGTTTGTGACCGAATCGCTTCCTGTGAGCCTGATTGGGATGAATGCGGTTTTGATGACGCAATATTTAGAATTCGTGACCGATAGATTATTGGTGGAATTGGGTTGCCCAAGGGTTTACAATTCGACGAACCCGTTTGATTTCATGGACATGATTTCATTACAAGGCAAAACGAATTTCTTTGAAAAACGCGTGGCCGAATACCAAAAAGCAGGCGTTATGAACAGCGGCGGCGCGAATGACAGCGATTCGCAAAAGATTTCATTCGACGCCGATTTTTAAGCAAAAGCCTAGCCCCGATTGTAGCGGTATCCTTTTGTGACATGAGGAACGACCGGCGAAGCAAACGCAGTGAAACAAAGATATAGCGGAAAGCGGGAATAGCTTCAAAATAAAACAAATCAATTACAAATAACCCGAAAATTGGAAAGGGATTTCCCGTTTTCTTAAAACCTCAAGATTATGTACGTAGTAAAAAGGAATGGCCACAAAGAGCCTGTAATGTTTGACAAGATTACCGACAGGATTAAAAAACTGTGTTATGGATTGAATGATCTTGTCGATTCGGTAAAAGTTGCGATGCGCGTCATCGAAGGACTTTATGATGGTGTCACTACATCGGAACTTGACAATCTCGCTGCTGAAACTGCGGCTTCCATGACGATTGCACACCCGGATTATGCCCAATTGGCAGCGCGGATTGCGATCTCGAACTTACACAAAAACACTAAAAAATCATTCTCGGAAACGATGTCGGACATGTATTTCTATGTCAACCCGAGAACCAACCAGGAATCGCCATTATTGTCGGAAGAAGTGCACGAAGTCATCCAGGCAAACGCGGCATTTTTAGATTCCCATATCATTTACAACCGCGATTTCAATTACGATTATTTCGGTTTCAAGACCTTGGAGCGTTCGTATTTGCTGAAGATCAATGGCAAAATTGTCGAACGTCCGCAACATATGCTGATGCGCGTTTCTGTTGGAATCCACTTAAACGATTTGGATTCGGTGATTGAGACTTACGACCTGATGTCGAAAAAGTTCTTTACCCATGCGACGCCAACGTTATTCAACGCCGGAACGCCAAAACCACAAATGTCCTCGTGCTTCCTGTTGCAAATGCAGGACGACTCGATCGACGGTATTTATGATACTTTAAAACAAACGGCAAAAATATCCCAGTCGGCCGGAGGAATCGGGCTGTCGATCCATAACGTGCGCGCAACAGGTTCATACATTCGCGGGACAAACGGCACCTCAAACGGTATTGTCCCGATGCTTCGTGTGTTCAATGACACTGCACGTTATGTCGATCAGGGCGGCGGAAAAAGAAAAGGAAGCTTTGCGATTTATATCGAAACATGGCATGCCGATATTTTCGAATTTTTGGATTTGAAAAAAAATACCGGAAAAGAGGAAATGCGTGCGCGTGATTTGTTCTTTGCGATGTGGACATCCGATTTGTTCATGAAACGCGTCCAGGATGATACGACATGGACCTTGATGTGCCCGAACGAATGCCCGGGAATGTATGACGTTTATGGCGAAGAATTCGAGAAATTGTATGAATCATATGAAGCCGCCGGAAAAGGAAGGAAAACCATCCGTGCGCGTGAATTGTGGGAGAAAATATTGGAATCGCAAATCGAAACCGGAACGCCATACATGTTGTATAAAGATGCCGCGAACCGCAAATCAAATCAGAAAAACCTCGGAACGATCCGTTCGTCAAACTTGTGTACCGAAATCATGGAATACACGGCGAAAGACGAAATCGCAGTTTGTAATTTAGCGTCGATTTCCTTGCCGATGTTTATTGAAAACGGCGCATTCAACCACGAATTGCTGTTCAACGTGACCAAACGTGTCACGAGAAACCTGAACAAAGTCATCGACCGCAATTATTACCCGGTTCCGGAAGCGGAAAATTCCAATATGCGCCATAGGCCGGTTGGTTTGGGCGTACAAGGATTGGCCGATGCCTTCATTTTATTGCGATTGCCGTTCACGAGCGACGAAGCGAAAAAACTGAACCAGGAAATTTTCGAAACACTGTACTTTGCAGCCGTAACCGCTTCGATGGAAATGGCAAAAGAGGAAGGCCCATATTCGACTTTCAA
>DATHKH010000176.1:0-22485 GCA_035286325.1 Flavobacterium sp. | reverse complement strand
GGCCAGGGTTTCAAATTGCCTTGAAAAAGTGTTGTCCCTGATTTCCATTGTGATTGGTTCCATAATATTCATAATTTGTTCGTAAATTAATATCGGAATTCTGCGTGTTTCCCAATAAAAATTTAATATTGCAAAGTTCGGCAATAATATCCATAGTGCTGTTATAAAATTAGTTAAAACAATGGCGAAGATTCCTGTTTATTTTATGCCCGGATTAGCGGCAAGCCCATTGATTTTTGAAAATATCGCATTGCCTGAAGACAATTTCGAAATCTTTCTGCTCGAATGGGAACTGCCGCAGGACAATGAAAAGCTCACGGACTACGCTGAACGCATATCCCGTAAAATCGTACATGAAAATCCGGTGCTCGTTGGTGTGTCCTTTGGCGGGATTCTCGTGCAGGAAATGGCAAAATTCGTTTCGCCGCAAAAAGTCATTATCATTTCGAGTGTAAAAAGCAATGCCGAATTCCCGAAACGCATGAAATTTGCCAAAGCGACGAAAGCCTACAAGCTGCTCCCCATTGGCCTTGCCGGCAAGGTCAAAAACCTCGCGAAATATTCTTTTGGCCCGAAAGTCAACGAAAGGCTCGAGCTTTATGAAAAATTCCTGTCGATGCGCGACAAAAAATACCTGACCTGGGCGATTGAACAGGTCGTGCTTTGGGACAGGAACAAACCCGACGGCAATGTAATCCACATCCATGGCGATGCCGATGAAGTGTTTCCGTCGAAATATATTAAGGATTACATCCCGTTGAAAGGCGGCACACACATTATGATTATCAACAAGTTCAAATGGCTCAATGAAAATTTGCCAAAGATTATCCTTGGTGGAACAGAATAAAACCAAATTTCGTAAGTTTACAGATATAAAAAAGGGAAACAATGAAACGGATCAAACAAACAGGCTTTATCATCTTATTGATTCTTGTCAGCGGATTATTAATCCACGCTGTGCCTGAAAAAATGGAAAGAAAGATTACGGGTAAAGGAACAGCGCGGTATTTTCCAGCGGCTGTCGATTTTGCAGGTGAACCAACGCCTTTGAATATTTCTGACGTAAAAGAGCGTTTTGACAGGGAATTGTTGGTCAATGCCAACCTTGATGCGACGACCCTATTGATCATTAAAAGAGCGAACAGGGCTTTTCCGGTCATTGAGCCAATCCTTGCAAAATATGGCGTTCCGGACGATTTTAAATACCTCGCGGTTATTGAAAGCGGTTTGCTGAATGCAGTTTCTCCTGCGGGCGCAAAAGGCGTATGGCAATTTATGGAAGGCACGGCCAAAGAAAGTGGCATGGAAGTCAACAATGAAGTTGACGAAAGATACCATCTCGAAAAATCCACGGAAGCCGCATGCAGGTATTTATTGGCTGCCAAGTTAAGATTCGGGTCATGGACATTGGCGGCAGCTTCATACAATGGCGGAATGACCGGTGTCAACAAACAAATCGAAATCCAGAAAGTATCAAACTATTATGATTTGTTGCTGACAGACGAAACTTCGCGCTACGTATTCCGCATCCTGGCATTAAAGGAAATCATGAAAAATCCACAGCTTTACGGGTTTGAAATCGTTCCTGAAGAATTGTATGAAAACCTGCCGACACGAAAAGTCGAAGTGGATTCGACCATTACAGATTTGGCCGACTTTGCCAAAGCACAAGGCATCAATTATAAAATATTGAAAATCCACAATCCGTGGCTGCGCGATAAAAAATTGTCGAACGCGGCAAAGAAAAAATACGAGATAGAAATTCCGCTGAAAGGATATTAACGAAGTCAATCAATGGATAATTTCTATGTGTTGATCCTTCTGGGTTTTGTGATCGGTACTGTTGGCACTTTGATTGGCGCCGGCGGCGGGTTTATCCTTGTCCCGATTCTGATCATCATGCATCCCGAATTTTCCCCTGAAAGCATTACGGCAATTTCAATGGCTGTGGTGGCTTTTAATGCAATGTCAGGTTCGGTGGCCTATATGGCAAACAAAAGGGTCGATTATAAAGCGGGAGTCATTTTTGCCTTATGCACGATTCCGGGTTCTATCCTGGGCGTTCTCACTACCCAAATCATTCCGAGAAATACTTTCGACATCCTTTTTGGCGTGATTCTCTTTGCGTTGGCCATTTTCCTGTTTATGCGTGGTGGAAAAAAACCGACCGCTAAAATCGCCGCAACCCATAAAGGCTGGATAAAACAACATCTGAAAGACAAATGGGGAGAAGAATACAATTACGCTTATGATATTCGCAAAGGCACAATCCTCAGTGTGATTGTGGGTTATTTTTCGCCTTTATTGGGAATCGGCGGCGGCATCATCCACGTGCCGGCAATGGTAGAATGGCTTCGCTTTCCGGTGCATATTGCCACGGCAACTTCGCATTTTATCCTGGCAATTATGGCAACCGTGAGCGTAATGGTCCATATTTACAACGGCAGCTATGATGATCCAATCATCCTGAAAATGGTTGTTGCGCTGGCCATTGGCGTTATTCCGGGTGCGCAATTGGGCGCTTACCTTTCAAGAAGGATACATGGTAAAATCATCATCAAATGCCTTGCGGTTTCGCTTGCATTGGTTGGTATCAGGATTTTTACATCGCGTTTTATGCAATAAAATCGGATATAAAAAAAGCCATTCTTCACAGAATAGCTTTAATATATTAAAATTGAGATTTACATTTTCTTCAATTGCTCTTTCATCATCACGACCTGGTCTTTCAGCATATTGTGCTTGTCGAGTTTTTTTGCCTCGTTCAAAAGATTGGTCGCTTCGAGTTTTCTCCTGCGTGTCATCGCAACGCCCGCAAGGTTCAGTTTGGCGACCGCAAGGTCCATATCCATTGACAATCCGAGCTCGATCGCTTTCTTGAAGTATTTTTCCGCCTGCAGCAAATTCGTCTGCGACAGCATAATGCCATGAAGGTAATTGAAATACCCTTGTTGTTTTCTGACCAATGCCGTATCCGGGTTTTTAATATAGGTCAGCCATTTCTGGGCGCCCGGGAAATCCTGCTTTCTCAGCCTCAGGAAAGCCAGCAGGATGAATTCATTTTTAAAATAAAGGAAAATCGGAATTGCCGAAAGCAGAATCAGGAAAATCCCATTGCCGATATAGCCCTCAGTAATTTCATAAATCCCAAAGGCGATAACCAAAGCGGCGAAAACAAGTTTAATATTTCTGTGAAACATGGTGTTTTTATTTTGGGTGCAAAGGTAGGATTTTCTTTTGTGTTGATGCAAACCATTTCTTCTTTTGTATCAACACAAAAAGTAAGATATGAAATTGAAAAAATATCTTGATGATTGATCAAAACCCTAGCCCGGATGGAAGCGGCATCCTTTTGTGAGGAACGAACAAAAGATACAGCGGACAGCGGGAAAAAGCTTCTAAAAAAAATATCATAAACCACTTGCCAGAAAAAAAAGACTTTGTATATTTGCACCCGGTTATAAGGGAAGCGATTTCCACAAAACCAACTGATATTTAAATTAAGAATTTCAAAGATACAAAGCAATGAGCAAAAGAACGTTTCAACCATCGAAAAGAAAAAGAAGAAATAAGCACGGATTTATGGACAGAATGGCTTCTGCTAATGGTAGAAAAGTGTTGGCACGCCGTCGTGCAAAAGGCCGTCACAAACTGACTGTATCTTCTGAACCAAGACACAAAAAATAATGTTTTTATAAACATAAATGAAGGCGTTACTTTAATGGTATCGCCTTTTTTTATACCTTGTCGGGAGATTTTTAATTTTTTTAGGAGCATTTTCCCGCTTTTCACTGCAATCTTTTTGAGGTGAAAAACCTCAAAAAGGATTTCCGCTGCAATCGGGGCTAGGCAGTCGAATACAAAGCAACAATAACTACAACAACAACAACTACATGCCAAAAGACAATTCAATCAAATCAGTCCTCATTATAGGTTCAGGTCCAATCGTAATCGGGCAGGCATGCGAATTCGATTATGCCGGTTCGCAATCGGCGCGTTCCATTCGCGAAGAAGGAATCGAGGTCATCCTGATCAACTCGAATCCCGCGACCATCATGACCGATCCATCCATGGCCGATCATGTTTATCTGAAACCGCTGACCACAAAATCCATTATTGAAATATTAAAAGCACATCCGCAAATTGATGCTGTTTTGCCAACCATGGGCGGCCAGACTGCATTGAACCTTTGCCTTGAAGCCGACGAAAAAGGCATCTGGGAAGATTTTGACGTGCGTTTAATTGGCGTCGATATCAATGCGATCAACATTACCGAAGACCGCGAACAGTTCAAGCAATTGCTCGAAAGGATCGGCGTTCCGACTGCGCCCGCAAAAACAGCGACGTCATTTTTGAAAGGAAAAGAAATCGCACAGGAATTCGGGTTTCCATTGGTCATTCGTCCATCATTTACGCTCGGCGGAACAGGCGCGGCTTTTGTCCACAAAAAAGAAGATTTCGACGATTTATTGACCAGAGGTTTAGAAGCGTCGCCAATCCACGAAGTATTAATTGATAAAGCGCTTTTGGGTTGGAAAGAATATGAATTGGAATTGCTGCGCGACCAGAACGACAATGTCGTCATCATATGCTCAATCGAAAATATGGATCCAATGGGAATCCACACCGGAGATTCGATCACTGTTGCGCCTGCAATGACATTATCCGACCATACGTTCCAAAAAATGCGCGACATGGCTATCCTGATGATGCGCTCGATTGGGAACTTTGCCGGCGGCTGTAATGTGCAATTTGCCGTATCGCCGGACGAAAAAGAAGATATTGTCGCGATTGAAATCAATCCAAGAGTTTCCCGTTCATCAGCTTTGGCGTCAAAAGCTACCGGTTATCCAATTGCAAAAATCGCCTCAAAACTCGCTTTGGGTTACAACCTCGACGAACTCAACAACCAGATTACCAAAACGACTTCAGCCTTATTCGAACCAACCTTGGATTACGTTATCGTCAAAATCCCGCGCTGGAATTTCGACAAATTTGAAGGTTCAGACCGAACGCTTGGTTTGCAGATGAAATCGGTAGGCGAGGTTATGGGTATCGGCCGTTCGTTTCAGGAAGCGCTTCACAAAGCCACGCAATCCTTGGAAATCAAACGCAATGGTTTGGGCGCAGACGGGAAAAGCTACAAAAATTACGAACAGATCATCGAGAAACTGACGTTTGCGAGCTGGGATCGCGTGTTTGTTATTTACGATGCCATCCAACTCGGAATTCCACTGAGCCGCATCCATGAAATCACAAAAATAGACATGTGGTTTTTGAAGCAATACGAAGAATTATACCTGTTGGAAAAGGAAATTTCACAGTTCAAGATCGACACTTTGCCGAAAGAATTATTGCTTGAAGCCAAACAAAAAGGCTATGGTGACAGGCAAATCGCGCACATGTTAGGCTGCCTTGAAAGCCAGGTATACAAATTGCGCGAAGAAATGGGCGTCAACCGCGTGTACAAACTAGTCGATACTTGCGCAGCCGAATTCACCGCAAAAACGCCATACTATTATTCGACTTTTGAAGCGGAAATCGAAACTGCCGACGGCAAAAAATACGTCCACAACGAAAGCATTGTCTCAGATAAGAAGAAAGTCGTTGTTCTCGGTTCAGGCCCGAATAGAATAGGGCAGGGCATCGAATTCGATTATTCGTGTGTGCACGGCGTTTTGGCCGCAAAAGAATGCGGTTACGAAACCATCATGATCAATTGCAACCCGGAAACGGTGTCGACCGATTTTGATACGGCAGATAAATTATACTTTGAACCCGTTTTCTGGGAACACATTTACGATATTATCCGCCATGAAAAACCCGAAGGCGTCATTGTCCAGCTTGGCGGGCAAACCGCTTTGAAACTCGCTGAAAAACTCGACCGTTACGGCATCAAAATCCTTGGCACGAGCTTCGACGCGTTGGATTTGGCTGAAGATCGCGGGCGTTTTTCCGAACTGTTGACCAGGCTAAAAATCCCGTTTCCGCAATTCGGGATTGCTGAAAACGCTGACCAAGCTTCTGCTTTGGCTGATGTTTTGGATTTTCCATTGCTGGTTCGTCCGTCATATGTTTTGGGTGGGCAAGGCATGAAAATCGTCATCAACAAACAGGAATTGGAAGACCATGTCATCGATTTACTGAAAAATATTCCCGGTAATAAACTGCTGCTTGATCATTACCTTGATGGCGCAATTGAAGCTGAAGCTGATGCGATTTGCGATGGCGAAAACGTATACATCATTGGGATTATGGAACATATTGAGCCATGCGGTATTCACTCCGGCGATTCGAATGCGACCTTACCGCCGTTCAACCTTGGTGAATTCGTGATGCAGCAGATTAAAGACCATACGAAGAAAATCGCTTTGGCATTGCGGACTGTTGGTTTGATCAACATCCAATTTGCGATTAAAGATGATATCGTTTACATCACTGAAGCGAATCCACGCGCTTCGAGAACCGTTCCGTTTATAGCGAAAGCATATGGCGAACCTTATGTCAATTATGCGACGAAAGTCATGCTGGGAGTGAACAAAGTCACCGATTTCACTTTCAACCCACAGTTGAAAGGTTTCGCAATCAAGCAACCGGTGTTTTCTTTCAGCAAATTTCCGAATGTCAACAAAGCGCTCGGACCTGAAATGAAATCGACGGGCGAAAGCATTTTGTTCATAGACGATTTGAAAGACGACCAGTTTTATGAGTTGTATTCGAGAAGGAAAATGTATTTGAGCAAGTAGTCGAAAGTCGAAAAGTATTACATAAAAAAAGCCTCACTCCAAATGGATGCGAGGCTTTTTCATTTTAATTCCGGCAATTATTCTTTCACTAATTTCTCCACCTTCGCACCATTATCACTAATCACTTTCACGAAATAGATGCCATTTGATTTGTCTGAAATGTTCAACTGTACTTCATTGGAATTGGCCAAAACTGTTTGAAGAATTCTTCCCTGGATGTCATACAATGCAACAGATTTAATCATGCTGTTACAATTGATGTTCACCAAGTGTTTCGCCGGATTCGGATACATTACGATGCTTTCATCAATATGATTGCCCGGAATTCCCAAAGACTGGAAAGTCGTGCGCGCCTCATTGGTATCGATTGAAGCATTGTAATCAAAGTAGATGTTTGCAGTATTGCTCACTTGATCGCCAGCCGCCAGCGTAGGCAAAGTCTTAATCTTGAACAGGACATTTCCATGTCCGCCAACCGGTGGATCGCCGGCTGCTGGCGCGAGGTTGATGTTCTGAAAAACAAACTCGACTGTATTTCCCTGAATTTTGGCCAGCATTTCGTGCGATGAATACATAACTTGCAAGGTACTGATGTCGAACATCGTCGGATCGATAACGTCTTTCACGACAATATTGACCGCTTCGGCATTGCCTATATTTTCAAATTCGATGTTATAATGCAGGTAATTGCCAATTTCTGATGGGGAAACGACATTACCTTCCAAACAGGTTTTTGCATTCGGGTCCATTGAGCCAATCACGGTTTGGTTGTATGTAAATTGGTTGTCTGTAGGAACGTCATCTCCGGAAACCGGTATCGATGTTACAAAAGTCAATATGTCACCAACATTTACCGCTGGAGATTCTAACGGCGTATTTATATTTAGTGTTAAGGTAATGCTGCGGTTTTCGAAAGGCATCAGGTTGATATAATTCCATGACAATGAATTGGTAACCGTGTTATCCGGCGTTGGAAATGCCGAGACCAAATCGGTTTTGGAATCATCGAATGTCAAGGCCAGGCTTCCCGAAAGCATTTGGTTTCCTTTATTTTTATAAACGATTTTGTATGTGGCGTCAAATCCCGGTCTTGCCGGATCTAGTGGTGTGATAACGACTTCGACGTCTTTATGCGTCCCAATGGCTGCAATACAAAAATTTTGTGTTGAAATATTGTTGTTGTTATTCAGGAAAGTAAAATCTGCTGAAGCTGGCGAAAAATTAAACCATGTCGGATTTTCGACATTCGGCGCAATCGTGTAATTCCCGGCATTGGCAAAGAAATTATAACTGCCATTGATGTTTGTCACAGTCGCGCCGCTTGTAATACCGTCATTGATATCAAATCTTACGAATGGATTTACGACATCAGTGACATCACAACCGTTGTTATCGATATCGAAAATAGCGATTCCTTTTATCGAATTATAATCGCCGCCAGGTGTAAATGTGCAATACGAATTGGAAACCGTAGCGTTCATTCCCAAACTATTCAAAAGGGTTTGGGTGCTTTCAAGTTCGCTGGCATCAGCACAAATGTATTGCAAAGTAGGATTACTGCTAAAATTGATTGCTTCAGAGTGGCCATTTTTTATAAATAAGGTCGTCAGTGCATTATCGTAGCAATTGACGTTATTTAAGAAATTGTTGTGGCTCAAATCCAATGTAGTTAATTGATTGTTACCACAATCCAGACTTTGAAGGTTGTACATATTGCTGACATCCAGCGTCGTGGTTTGCGTACCAACGCAGCCTAAGACTGCTAAATTAGTTAAAGCACTGAGATCCAAATCGGGCAACTGATTCATCGAATAATCCAAATGCGTCAAAGCCGTATGATTGGTCAAATCCAAACTCGACAATGCGTTGCCGATACAAAATAATAAAGTAATATTATTTAAGCCAGTAATATTCAAGTTGGTTAATAAATTATTGGTACAATTTAACGATTGGAGATTGGTCAAATTGCTGACATCGATACTAGGCAGATGATTTTGAGAAAAATCCAAATACTTTAGGTTATTTAAAGTGCTCAAATCCAAACTCGTCAGTTCATTGGTATGGCAGCTCAAACTTTCAAGGCTTGTCAATCCGGAAACATCAAGGTTTGTTAAATTATTTCCGGCGCAGGCTAGCGACTTTAGATTGGTCGACAATCCACTAACATTGGAAAGCGTCAATTGGTTAAAAGAATATTCCAAAGTTTCAAGGCTGCTTAAACCGCTTAGGTTTAGCGTTGTCAGTTCGTTAAATGAACAATTTAATGATTTTAGGTTGGTAAGGTTAAGCACATTTAAAGTGTTCAAATGGTTATTCGCACAGACCAAACTTTCCAGACTTGGCAAATTGACCAGATTTAAGCTGGCCAGATCATTATAAGTGTAGTCGAGATTTTTAAGGTTAATCAACCCGGTTAAGTCCATATTTGTTATATGGTTATACGAAACATATAAACTCTCAAGATTAGTTAAATTGCTAACGTTTAAAGTTGTAAGTTGCTGGAAAACGCAACTTAACGTTTTTAAGTTGGTTAAATTATTTACATTAAGTGAAGTCAGTAAGCCCAGGCCATTTGGTACGCCATCGCAATTGAGGGTTTCAATATTGTTGCAACCGGTCAAATCCAGTGTGCTCAATAAATTATAAGAACAAATCAAAAGTTTTAGATTTGCCAAACCTGCAACATTTAAGTTGTGTAAATTTCCGTATAAAATTCCGTTAGTAATATAACCATTGGCACAGATTAATTCCTGAAGGTTAGTGAGGTTTGAAGCATCCAAATCTGAAATGAGATTTGTAGCACAATTCAGCTTGACCAAATTCGGCAAGTTTGTCAAAGTCAATGTTGTGATTTGATTGTAAGAACAATCGAGTTCCGTAAGGCTAGTTAGGTTGGCAAGATTTAGCGATGTCAGTATCCCGTTACTGCAAAATAATTTTTGAAGATTAGGCAAGCCGCTGAGGTCTAAACTCGTTAGATGGCTGGTAGTAATCGTTCCGATTATCATCAGCTCATGTAAATTCGGCAGATTCGACAATGTCAAGCTGGTCAGTTCGTTACTATCGTTGCACCCCAAATTGTTTAAGTTTGGAAGCCCGTTGATATTCAGGCTCACAAGTTTATTTGCACCGCAATTTAGTTTTGTCAGGTTTGAAAGACTGTTTACGTTTAAAACTGCAATATCATTACTGGAACAATCCAATTCGGTTAAGTTCGTTAAACTATTTATTGAAAGTGTTGTTAGTTTATTGTAACTGCAATTGAGTTTTGACATATTGGAAGGAATACCATTCAGGTTTAATAGCTGATTGTAAGAACAATCCAACTCAGTAAGATTTGAAAGATTATTGACGTTTAAATTTGCAATGTAATTGTTGGAACAATTCAGTTTCGTCAGGCTTGTCAATCCGGATACGTTTAGATTAGGAAGATAATTCCCCTGCAAATTCAATTCGGTAATATTTGTCAATCCCGTGATATTTAAATCATTGACCGAAGAATAAATACAAGTCAGTTTGGATAAGTTGGTTGCGTGGCTGACATCCAATGTGGTCAGGCTATTTAATCCATAGCAATACATTTCAGTCAGGTTTGTCAAATTGCTGATGTTCAAAGTACTCATATGCATGGTGTTCACAAATGACAGTTTCGTCAGGGTTGGCAACCCATTCAAATCTATTACAGTCACTTGATTGGTCCTGATGTTCAAAAGGTCGAGGTTGCTGAAGCTGTTAAGCCCTGTAAGATTAGTGACAGTCGGTCTTGAAATCGTCAGCCATTTTATCGCCTGCGCTTCACTAACTTGGATTTCGCCATCATTATTGGCGTCAATTGAAATCCATTGGTCGTTAAAATCTTTTGCCAATTGTACGGTCGGACTAGCATCTAACAAGCTAGCTTTAAAATTGGCATCGGGAATATTGACGATTTGTGCATTTGCCATCCCGGCAAAAAGCAATAAAAAAAGTAATATTTTCTTCATTTTCTTGGTTTTAGTATGTAGAGATTTGTGCATGATTGATTAAAGTGCCTTAATAAGTTCCTGTAATTTTTCCTTCTTGCTCTGTGCAATCGGAATGCTGGTATTGTCGGCCATAATTACATAGCCACCGTCATTTTTGATATAAGATTTCAGATAGGACAAGTTGATGAGATGCGATTGGTGCACGCGTTCAAACCCGTGCTCGGTCAATAATTCCTCATATTCTTTCAGCGTCCGCGAGATCAGAACCGGTTTGTGGTTCTTGATGAAAAACTGCGTATAATTGATTTTCGCTTCACAGCGGATGATATCCGAAACATCAAACAAATGAATGCCATCGCTTGTCGACAAGGCAATCCGCTTGAAATTATCGACCTTCTTCCTGATGTTTTCCAACAACAAATCAATGTGTTCAAACGAATTGGTTTTCCCGACAACTTCCTTGATTTTCGCAATCGTATGCTGCAATTCTTCAGGATCGACAGGTTTCAGGATAAAATCCAGCGCGCTGAATTTGAACGCCTTTACCGCATATTGCTCATGCGCGGTAATGAAAACGATATGCGCATTGATTTTGCCATTGGTTTTTGCCAACCGTTCCAAAATGTCAAACCCAGTTCCGTCGCTCAGGTGAATGTCGAGGAAAATAACCTGTGGCTTGAATTTTTCAATGGCTGCGATTCCGGTTTTTACACTTTCGGCTTCGCCAATAATCGAAATGTCATTGGTATAACGATCCAAAAGCGCTTTCAAACCGGTGCGTAAATGCTTGTCGTCGTCGATTAATAATGCTGTGATCATAGGTTTATTGGATGTATTGGATTGGCAAACGCAACGTTACCCGTGTGCCTGTTTTGTTTTCTAATGGTAATATGTCGATTTGTGCCGATTTTGAGGTTGTAGATTCCATGATTTCCAGGCGTTTTTTGGTGATTTCCAACGCCATCGATTTGTGCGCCGTCACCGAATTTTCTTTTAATTGTTTGGATTCGGCCAAACCAATCCCGTCATCGGTAATCGTACAGATTAATTGTCCGTTTTCGACATCAAAATGTACAGCGATATGGCCGTCGGTTTCCTTTGGAACGATGCCGTGCAGAATCGCATTTTCGACAAACGGCTGGATGAGCAGCGGCGGCAAACCCATATTGAATTCGACTTTGTCGCTCGACGCAATCTGGAAGCGGAATTTGTTGTGAAAACGCAATTGCTCGAGTTCGAGGTAATTTTGCAGGCTTTCGATTTCCTTGTCTATCGGAATTAACGAACCTTTTGAATATTCAAGCGTCAATCGCATGAGTTTTGAGAATTTCGACAGGTATTTCAATGCCGAATCGGTTCCGTTCTGCACGATAAAACTCGAAATCGAACTGAGGCAATTGAAGACAAAATGCGGATTCATCTGCAAATGCAATGCTTTCTGCTCGTATTCGGCGACTTCCTTTTGGAGCGTCAGCCTGCGTTTGACCTGCAATCTATTGTAAATCACCAACGCCAACACAATCAGCAGCAAGGCGCCAAGAACGATGAAAAGGATGAATTGCTGTTTGCGTTTGTTTTGCTCGTCCAAAAGCGCTACCTTTTTTTGGTACTCGAAATTTATTTCCGCCAGGGCAAATTTCTTGTTGTTTTCCTGGTTGGTGATGCTGTCGCGCGCCGCAATATAATTTTTGTAATGTGCCAATGATTCGGTAGGATTATTCAAATAACCATACAATTCACTGACGAGTTTTTCCGAATGATACGTTTGGTCGAGTACGCCGATTTCCTTGGCATACGTCAATGATTTTGCAGCAAATGGCATCGCTTCAGCGTATTTTTTCTGCACGGAGTACAATTTTCCAAGATTGTACAACGCCAGTGAAGCACCGAATTTGTTCTGCATTTCCTCATACAATCCCAACGACTGCCCGTAATAATCCTTTGCCCTGGCAATATCATTCCGTTTTTTGTAATAATCACCGAGGTAATTTTTCAGCAGCGCAAATCCGCGTATGTTGTCGTTGTTTTGGAATAATTTCTCGGCTTTGCCATAATAATTGATGGCTGATGCATCGTTCCCGGTTTCAAAATAGATCACGCCGATGTTGGTCAGGGTTACTGCGGCAGTTTGCTCCCCAATTTCCGATTGGATTGCAAATGCTTTTTTGAGGTATTCCAATGCTTTCGGGTAATTCTGCTGCGATTTATAAACAATACCGATGTTGTTCAGCGCCTTGGAAATGTTGACTTTTTGTCCAACCTCCTGGTAGAGTTTCAACGCTTTGTCATAATGTTCCAAAGCCATATAATAATTGCTTTCCTCAGAATAAACCACGCCGGCGCTGGCATAAGCCCTTGCCAGTCCGTTTTTCAATGCTTTGTCGTCGGGATTTTTGTCCAATAATGGTTCGTATACTGATTGTGCTTTTGTGAAATTTTCCAAAGCCGCCGCATAATTGCCTAAAATGATATTCGAATTCCCTTTATTGATCAAGGCATTCCCAAGCCCCAAATCATAACCGATTTTTTGCGATAATGCTGTGGCCTTATCCGCATAAAAAGCAACCGAATCCGGATTGCTTTCCTTGAATTGGTTCGCGAGGTTGTTGTAGACATTGACTTTTGCAGTGTCGATTTTTACGACCGCCAACACCCTTTTCAAACTGTCGACTTGCAAAGCCTGCGCCTGGCAAAAGCCCGTGGCCATAAATAAAATAAGTAGGATGTTGGTATTGCTTTTCAAAACTGCTGGTTTAAAAATGATATGCCAAATGTAAATGATGTTTCCGGTTCAAATCAGGCCGATTATTATTCCGCCCGTTCGGGTTATTATTCCGTGATTATGGGTTTTTTGAAGCTATTGCTTCGCCTGTTCGCTTCCAATTCTTTTTATTGGGAGCTCGAGTCCGGCTATCCGTTTCAATCTTTTGTTCTTAAAAGGATGTTTGCTAAAGCAGCATTACCTGACAGCCACCGGCTGTCTTCCTTTTAATTTCAAATACAAAAGGATTTCCACTTCTATCCCGGGCTAGGGCATTTGATTCCAAATATAAGCATTAAGTTTTTTCCGATACCAGCCATAAAAAGAGCCCCTTAAATAAGGAGCTTATATTTCTAAAGATTGGGGTTTTTTATCCCGGATAATTTTCCGGTCCGGAAGGCACAAGGCACTTTACATCATCGCCGATATACCATTCGAGGCAATAGCCATTTGGGTCGGCTTCCTGTTGTCCAAGCAACAGCTCAAAAGCTTCTTTTATGGCATCGATATGATTCCTGTAATCCTTGATATAGAAACTCATGTATGCGCCGTGCTTTATCGTAAAGGATTCGAGTTTGAGGTTTTGGGTTTCACCGGGGAACAGTTCTTCAGCAGCGGCTTTATAGATGATTTTGCCCGATTCATCTGGCGCAGAAATCCCGAAAAACCGTCGGCCTTCCACATCGGGTACTAATGAATTCAAAAAATCGAATGCGTCGGGAATGCCGTCGGGAAAATTGGCGGCGGTGACATACATGACTTTGATATCTTCCCCTAAAATAAAACTGTCCATTTCTTTTGTTTTTGCTTACTCTCAAATTTAATTCATTTTGAAGCAATTTCCACGGCATTTAGGATTAAATTTGGATTCACGGGTAACTTTCCAGTCCGAAAACGACCGAAAAAATTCATACATTTGTCAGAAAGACAATTACTTGATGAGAATTTTCCCCCAAAAGCTTCGAATCCTAAAGCTTGCCGCAATCTTCATTTTTCTTCTGAATTATGGAATGGCTTCAGGCCAGGCATTTACCGATACGAACCTGCCGATTGTGATTATCAACACGGATATTAATCCAAACACAAGCCAACCCTATGAAATTGTCGACAATCCAAGGGTTTTGGCCGCGATGAAAATCATCAGGCATCCTGACGGCACACGCAATTATATGACCGACCAGAATACGGCAGCATTCCTGAATTACAACGGGCGCATCAATATTGAAATCCGCGGTTCATCTTCGCAGGATTTGCCGAAAAAACAATACGGCCTGACAACGTTGCAGGCGGACAATACCAGCAACAATAATGTGGCTTTATTGGGAATGCCGAGTGAAAACGATTGGGTTTTAAACGGATTGGCTTTTGACCCTTCGCTCATCAGGGATTATTTGTCTTATAACCTTGCGCGGCAGATTGGTGATTATGCGCCGCGAACCGAATATTGTGAAGTGGTCGTCAATGGCGAATATGTCGGATTGTATATTTTGCAGGAAAAAATCAAGGCCGATTCGAATCGCGTCAACATTGTTAAAATCGCCACAACGGATACAACGGTGCCAAATCTGACCGGCGGTTACATCACAAAAGCAGATAAACTCACCGGCGGCGATCCTGTTGCCTGGAGTATGCCATCTTATGTCGGAAGCACAGAATTTATCCACGATCTGCCAAAACCGGAAGACGTGACGACAGCGCAGGATACTTATATCCATTCGCAATTTACGGCATTGGCATCGGCCTCGCATCTCAACATTACCAGCCTGACCAACGGTTATCCTTCGATTATTGATGTGCCGACATTTGTCGATTTTATGATTATTAATGAATTGGCTTCAAACGCAGATGCTTACCAATTGAGTACGTATTTTCATAAAGACCGCGGCGGGAAATTGCGCGCCGGCCCGATTTGGGACCACAACCTGACTTATGGGAACGACCTTTTCCAATATGGCCTGGACAGAAGCCATTATGATGTCTGGCAATTTGGAAATGGCGATAATGAAGGCGCGAAATTCTGGAAAGACCTGTTTAACAATTCCACTTACAAATGCTATTTGTCCAAAAGATGGAACCAGCTCATACAAAACGGGCAACCGCTCAACCACGCCAGCATCGTGACATTCATCAATAATACGATAGATTATATCGCAGAAGCCATCGCCAGGGAAAATGCGAAATGGGGAACGATTCCGGACCATGATACTGAAATCCAAAACCTGAAAACGTTCCTGCTTCAAAGAATCAATTGGATCAGTTTACATGTTGGGGGTTATACGGCATGTGTGAATGTGGCGGTTCCGGCTTTGGTAATCAACAAAATCAATTACAATCCGGGTACTGACACTGCTTTCCCTGTGAGCAATGACCAGGAATTCATTGGGATTGTAAACAATGGATTTACGATTGTCAATTTAAGCGGCGTTTATTTTAGTGAATTGGGGATTTCCTACCAATTTCCGGCGAGTGCTACAATCAATGTTGGGCAGACGCTTTACCTCGCCAGCAATCCGGCGACTTTTCAAGCCAAATATGGAATCGCTGCTTTCGGGCAGTTTACACGCAATTTATCGAACAGCTCACAGAAATTGATTCTGGCTGACGGTTTTGGGAATGTGATCGATTATGTACAATATTCCGATTCGGCGCCATGGCCAAATGCCGACGGCAACGGAAGTTATTTGCAATTGATCAGCAATTCACTCGACAACAGCCTGGCTTCAAGCTGGATAGCAACGAGCAGCGCATTGTCAGCTGATTCGTTTTCGATTGCCGCAGACTTGTCGGTTTACCCGAATCCTGTAGCCAATTCTTTATCCGTAAATTCCACCGCAACGATACAGGATGTCAAAATTTTTGATGTTTATGGTAAATTGCTGCAGTCTGTAAAAGGAAATTCAAATACGATGGACATTGATTTCAGGACTTATCCAAAAGGAATGTACCTTTTGAAGATTGAATATGAAGGCGGATTCAAAACGGAAAAAATCATCAGGCAGTAATATAATGGGCTTATTAAAAAAAATAAACACCAACGCCAAGACAGAAACCGACACGGGTTTTGGCACCAATCCATCCAATTATGGCGGGCGTTTTGTCAATAAAGATGGCACTGCCAATATTGAAAAACGCGGCTTGAATCTTTTGGCCCGAATCAGTTGGTATCATACGATGCTGAACATGCCAAGGTGGAAATTCTTTGTTATACTGGCCGTTTTTTATATGCTGGTCAACTTCGTTTTCGCGTGTTTGTATTATGGAATCGGCATCGAATATCTCAATGGTATCGAAGCGAGTGGCTCGGAATGGGTGAAATTTGGGAAGGCGTATTTTTTCAGTGCGCAGACTTTTACGACGGTCGGTTACGGCCATATCAGCCCAAATGGTTTTATGACGAGCGCATTGGCCGCGACAGAAGCCTTGGTCGGATTGCTGAGTTTTGCCATTGCGACAGGTATATTTTTCGGAAGATTCAGCAAACCTAAGATATTTCTTAAATTTTCAGAACAGGCCATCATTGCGCCTTATAAAGGCATAAAAGCTTTGATGATCCGCACGGCGCCTTTTAAAAACAACAACCTGACCGATGCAAAAGTGAAGATGACTTTGGGAATGGGCGTCGAGGAAAATGGGAAAATCGTCAATAAGTTTTATTCGCTTCCGCTCGAAATGGAAAAAATCAATGCACTGACATTGAGTTGGACGCTGGTTCACCCAATTACCGAAGACAGTCCGCTATATGGTTTCACCAAAGAAGATTTTGAGAATACCGAAGGCGAAGTATTGGTTTATATCAATGCGTTTGACGATTTATTCAGTACGACGGTTGCGACGAAAACATCCTATACTTTTGAGGAAATTGTCTACGGCGCGAAATTCGAAATGATGTATACCGAAAATGCCGACAATACCAAAACCATCCTGCATTTGGACAAGATCAACTCTTTTGCGAAACTGGATTTTGAATAAGATTATTTGACCGTAAACTCACTTCTTACGCTGACGCTTTTTGAGACTTTGCTTTTCACGACTGAAGGAATGTCAATGCCATAATCGTCGGTATTGATAGTGAAATTTGAAATGATTTCAATTCCGCCATCCGTTTTCCTGATTTTTGCAGGCATTGTAATGTCTTTGGATTTTCCGTGAAGCTCAAGTTTACCTTTGATGGTATAATCTTTTGCCGAAGCGGTCAGTGCTTTGGCATCAAAATTTTCAATCTTGCCCTTGAAAGTCGCTTTTGGATATTTGTCACTTTCAATATAATTTTCGTTGAAATGCTCTTCCATCAGCGCGACTTTAAAGCGGAATCCTTTCATCAGTGCAAGGCTTGCAATTTCTCCCGTTGCAGGGTTGATGACACAAGTCGCATTATCATTTGTGGCTTTCACTTCTTCAAATGCCGGAACCGAAGCCTCAAAAGTGATTTTCCCGGTTTTGGTCAGCATTTTTTCCTGCGCGAAAACCGCCATTCCTAATAGGAACAATACGATTGGTAATATTATCTTTTTCATTTTTACTTTTTTTATTCCTGTAATCCGTCATTTTTCCATTGTATGATCAAGTCAATGGTACTTTGTGGCAATCTCGTCCCGCCGTTTGGCATCATGCCCGGTGCGCCTTGTGGGCGTGAGATGCGATCAATCAGCGGCCTGTTTAAGATGGCGTCTTTTACAAGCGCATAGGTCGTCAAAGACATCGGTGCGCCGTTTGCCGGAATTGTTCCGTGGCAGATGATGCAATTGTTGTTGAAGATCGTCCTGACGTTTTCATTATATGTGACTACATCAATGGGTGTTGCGTCAATCAGGTCTGAAGTACTGTCTGTGGTGCATCCCGCCAAAATGAGTGCAAAAGCGGTAATCGCCAAAAATCGTTTTAGGAGCATAGCAATCTGTTTTTTATCAAAATTAGTTAATAATAAAGTATTAAAAAAATAAAATATTAATTAAATTTGGGACTTCACTAGCTATGAAAAATAAATTATTTATGAAAAAAAAGGTCTTACTCGTAATTCTGCTTATTCTTGCCATTGGCGCTTTTGCAACCTATAGAATGCTGTATAAAGCCCATCGCGATATTGCTACGGAAGAAGCTTCATTCACGCTCACACCACAAATCCTTCAGCAGAAATTCATGACCAACGACAGTGTGGCCAACATGGAATATGCGGATAAGACTGTCATTATCACCGGAAAAATCACGAATATTGACGCGGCCGGAAATTCAATTACCATTGACGGGAAATTATCTGCGGTTTTAAAAGACAAAGTGGCAAACATCAAATTGCAGCAACCCATAAAAGTCAAAGGCAGGTTTGTTGGCTATGATGATTTGCTTGAAGAATTAAAAATGGACCAGGTAACAATATTAAATTAAAACTATGAAAAGAATCCTACTATTGCTCATGCTTTCGCCGTTGGCCGTGTTTTCACAAAATGATTTGCTGGCCGGAGTTGATTCAGTTGGCACCAATAAGCAAATTGTCGAAGCTGCTTTTAAAGGCATCAAAATCGTCAATCTTGAATCGACTAAACTCGCGTCAAAAGGCGATTTTTATTTTATTGTCGCCCACAGGTTTGGTTCGATAAAAGACAATTTTGAAGGTTTTTACGGGCTTGATAATGCGGTTACCCAATTGAAATTCTTATATGGAGTGACCGATTGGCTGACTGTCAGCGCTGCCAGGAGTGAGCAGGCTTATGATTTTTCGGCGAAATACCGCCTGATGCCGCAGATTAAGGATGGTTTCCCTGTAGCGCTCGTTGTCTTCAATAGTATCGCATTCAACAATACTTTGAAAGAAAGCCTTTACCCAAATATGAAATTCGAACACAGGCTGGCTTATGTCACCCAATTATTGATTTCAAGAAAAGTTTCGGACAAGCTTTCGCTTGAATTGGCGCCGACTTATTTCCGTGAGAATTTTGTCCTCGACGATTACCAAAACAACAGCCAGTATGCCATTGGAATGGGCGGCAGGTATAAATTTGCCAAGCGCTGGTCGGTCAATGTCGACTATGCAAAGCACTTGAACAGGACGCCTGATTCTCCATTTAAAGATCCATTATCCATTGGCGTAGACCTTGAAACCGGTGGGCATGTGTTCCAGATGCATTTCACGAACTCACAAGGCATCCATGAAGCTGGCTTTTTGGGCAATACAACCGGAGATTGGGATAAGGGAATTATATTTTTTGGATTTAACTTGTTGAGGGTGTTTTAAATGACAACATTCTTTAGTCGACATTTTCTATGAAAACTAATAAAGCGTGACATGAAAAGAACAGAATGAGAATGCCTAAAAGGCCTACCTTTGACGAGTTAAATGGCATTTAGAACATCGATGAATTGTGCTTGCCGGCCAATCCCCAAAAAGCTTTTAGAAGAAATGACAAAAAAGGAATCAAGTTTTAATTGGTTCTGACAATCATAAAACAAAAAGTCCCGCTCATCACGGGACTTTTTTTTATAAAATGATCAGATTAATTCTTCAGGAATTTCTGTGTCGATTTGTTTCCGTTGGTATCTTCCAATAAAAGGATGTAAGTCCCAGTTGCAAGTTTCTGTACCGAAATTTTTTGGTCTGTCACTTTAGTTGACAACACCATTCTTCCGTTAAGGTCGAATATTTCAGCATTTCTGACTTCGCTTCCCGCCGGATTGGTGATATTCAAAACCGTTGACGCCGGATTTGGGAAAACCGTGAATTGCGATTGTGAGTTGTTGTTCACGCCCAATGCAGGGCTTGAACCTTCGACTACGAATAAAGCCTGGTTTGGCTCAGGATTCAGGATTTCATCTACAGTTCCTGATGGCCAATGGATGACAACTTTGGTAATACCTGTTGCAGCGCCAATCCCAAAATGTGCATTCAGTGTGCTCATAAATTCAAATCCTTCGCCACTTCTGATATCCCTGATTTGTTTTCCCCATGAGCCATAAATCTCGACTCTTGAGCCAATTCCGTTGCGGTTGCTTTGGATGCCTTGTAATGCTACCGTAATCCATTTGTTCGCGTTTGGAACTGCATAACGAATCATGCTTCCATTTAAGAAATCAAGGAAACCATCATTATTTAAATCGCCCACGGCGCCTAAACTGATACCTGAATAAGCATATGGAGTAAAAGTCCCATTTCCGTTGTTGAACATGATTTTGTTGCCACCGCCCATAACGTCGATAAATCCGTTATTGTCAAAATCATAAGCGATATAATCCCTGTTTGTAGAAGTATTCGTATCCCAGCCTGAACCGGCAGTAATATTCGTATAAGCTTCTTCAACTGAATTTGTAGTGTCGAGGTTATTCCTGAAAAATTTGGTGCCAACGCCTCCGTTAGAACCGATGATGATGTCCATATCACCGTCGTTGTCAAAATCTGCAATTGCAGAAGACCACGATTGTACTGGTTGGAAATTGATTCCTGCCTGTGCAGAGATGTCTGTAAAAACGCCACCGCCGTCATTTCTATGGATTTCACATGGTGGCCCTGAACATTTTGAAATGAACATGTCCAAATCGCCATCATTGTCTAAATCTGTCCACAATGAAGCATAATTTCCACCAGTTCCTGTAACGCCCAATGAATAAGCGCCAGGTGTTACTCCTGATTGATAATAAGTGAAATTTCCAGCGCCATCATTCAAATAATAAACGTTTGGAGCCACGTCATGGCAGGAAAAAGCATCCAGGTTTCCGTCGTTATTGATGTCAATGAAATTGGTTCTTTGGCAGAAAATATATTGCCCCGGAGTCGAAGCGGTATAAGCCGTTCCTGTGCTGTTGGATTTCCAGAATGTAAGGCCATTGTTGTTTCCCAAAAGCAAATCGGTATATCCGTCTTTGTTGTAATCGCCGGCAGCAATACTCCAGTTTGGCATTCTGCTTGTTCCGGCAATTGGAAAATCACCTGTAAAGAAAGTGCCTGGAGTTGCTCCTTGGTAATTGACCCTTAAATTATTGGAGCTTACCCCAACAATATCATCTTTATGGTCGCCATTCATATCGACAATGCAAATGTTATAATCGCTGTTAATCGAGCTAAGACCTTGGCTGGTGTAGCTTACTGGTGTTGCAGGAGGAATTACTACAGCGCCTTCAGTCAACTGGAATGTAAAACCATTTGAACTCCATCTATTGTCCCAGGCGATATAATAGGTTGTCCCGGCCACTACGTTGAATGTTGCTATTGACAAATAACCGGTCCCGATAATTCCAGAGTCGTCATCGCCCGCATAACAGGTAAGAGTGCCACAAGTTCCTGTATATACATGCACACGAGTGTCTTTTCCACTATTTACTGCCAAATCAGATGTAACTGTAACAGTGTGAGCCGCTGTTGGGGTATATGCATACCATTCGCCAGCAGTGGCGCCATTTCCGTTATCAGCACAGATCGGTGACGGTACTTGCGACCCATTCACAGCAGTAACGACAAATGTACCAGCTGCGGTAATCGCCAATGCTGTTCCACACGTATCTTGTGCTTTGGTTAATTGCCCCAAAAAGAGCAATGCAATAATTAAAGTAATTTTTTTCATTTGTTATGTAGTTTAATTTGTTTAGTTGCAAGGTTCCAACGAGTTGATCCAAGCCTCAATCAAGGCAAGTCCTTCGTCATGGAGAATAGTGCGTCCATGAAGCGGCATTCTGTAAGTTTCATTTGTCGTGTTCAATCTATAATACATCATCGATCTATTGACGTTTCCAGGTGTTACAATCTTGCTCAAAGCACCGGGAAAATCCTGCATATCCTGCGTATCGACACAAACGCCCATATTGGCCGGGTTATTTTTAGTCTCACTAAATGCAAAGCGCATTGGCCTGTAATCGCAATGCCTGTCAGTGCCGTGGCAATGCGAGCAGTTGATGTCGACATAAGAACGAGCCCTCATATCCAAAGATTTTGAGGTATCGTTATAATCTACCGTAGTGTTTTCTACAGAGGGCAAACTAAAATCGTCTTCCAGATAGCCCATTTCAATCCATTTTGTCAACTGGTTTTTTGAAA
>DATHKH010000175.1:0-18420 GCA_035286325.1 Flavobacterium sp. | reverse complement strand
TTCCTCAAATAAACTTACCTTTGCGACATGACACTAATATCCGTAGATAACAGTAAAAATCAGGAGATTGTAAAAAATGTTTTTACGAAATACCTGGAAAACAAGGGCCATCGCAAAACGCCTGAGCGCTATGCCATTCTTCAGGAAATTTATGACAGCGAGGAGCATTTTGATATAGAAAACCTCTACATCAAGATGAAAAACAAGAATTACCGCGTGAGCCGTGCGACGCTTTACAACACGATTGAGCTGCTTTTGGACTGCGCTTTGGTCCGCAAACACCAGTTTGGGCAAAACCAGTCGCATTATGAAAAATCTTATTTTGACAAGCAGCACGACCACATCATCATGACTGATACGGGCGAAGTGATTGAGTTTTGCGACCCGCGTATCCAAATCATCAAAAAAACAATCGAGGAGATTTTCGATATTGAAATCCACAACCATTCTTTGTATTTGTATGGGCATAAGAAAACCGTTCCGACAGAACCAATTGAAAACACACTAGAACATAACTAACTACTAAACAAATTGAGAACAATAATCGGCAGTTTGCTATTATCAATTTTCAATTATTAATTATCAATTAAAACATGGCCGTAGATTTATTACTCGGATTGCAATGGGGCGACGAAGGCAAAGGAAAAATTGTTGACGTGCTGACTTCAAAATATGATATTATAGCCCGTTTTCAGGGCGGACCAAACGCAGGGCATACATTGGAATTTGATGGCATCAAGCACGTTTTAAGGACGATTCCGTCCGGGATTTTCCATAAGAATTCAATCAACATCATCGGGAATGGTGTCGTGATCGATCCCGTGGTTTTCCAGAAAGAGATTGAAGGTCTTTCAACATTCAACCTCGATATCAAGTCAAAACTGATCATTTCGAGAAAAGCGCATTTGATCTTGCCAACGCACCGTTTGCTTGATGCAGCTTCTGAAACGTCGAAAGGCAAAGCAAAAATCGGGTCGACTTTGAAAGGAATCGGGCCGACTTATATGGATAAAACCGGCAGGAACGGCATTCGCGTCGGCGATATTGAACTTGCTGATTTTAAGGAAAGATACCGCACTTTGGCCGACAAGCATGAAGCGATCATCAAATTTTATGATGTTGCGATCCAATACAATTTGGCCGAACTCGAAAAAGAATTCTTTGAAGCCATTGCCGAATTGAAAAAACTGACTTTCATTGACAGTGAGGAATATTTGCACCAGGCGCAAAAAGAAGGAAAATCAATCCTTTGTGAAGGCGCTCAGGGTTCGTTATTGGATGTTGATTTTGGAACGTATCCATTTGTGACTTCATCGAATACGACTGCGGCTGGCGCTTGTACCGGTTTGGGTATCGCACCGAATAAAATCAAAGAGGTCTACGGGATTTTCAAGGCTTATACGACACGCGTCGGAAGCGGGCCATTCCCTACGGAACTTTTTGACGAAGACGGCGCAACGATGGCACGTGTCGGAAATGAATTTGGCTCCGTTACCGGAAGGCAAAGGCGTTGCGGCTGGCTGGATTTGGTCGCATTGAAATATGCGATACAAATCAATGGCGTGACACAACTGATGATGATGAAAGGCGATGTGTTGTCAGGATTTGACACGCTGAAAGTCTGTACGGCTTACAATTACAAAGGCAAAGAAATTTCCCATTTTCCATACAATATCGAACCGGAGAATGTCACGCCAATTTACAAGGAATACAAAGGCTGGAAAGCCGATTTGACCGGAATGACTACGTACGACGAATTGCCTTCCGAATTGAAGGAATACATCGCCTTTATTGAAAAGGAAGTCGAAGTTCCGATAAAAATCGTTTCGGTTGGACCGGACAGGAAACAGACTATTATGAAATAATATAAAGACGCCTTGAGAAATCAGGGCGTTTTTTTCACTATGAAATTAACTAAACTATTTTCCGAATTCTTCGAAAGCGAAAAAGCAGGCGGGTTAATCCTTGTGTTTGTGACTTTGGTTTCACTTGTGCTCGCCAATTCTGGTTTGCAGGCGGAATATACGGCAATATGGCATTTCCAATTTGCCGCGCACGATGTTGTGCATTGGATCAACGACGGGCTGATGGCAATTTTCTTCCTGTTGATTGGATTGGAACTCGAGCGGGAAATTTACAGCGGTGAACTCTCGAGCCTGAAAAAAGCATCACTTCCGGTTTTTGGCGCATTGGGCGGCATGATTGTTCCTGCGGGGATTTTCCTGCTGCTGAATTTTGGTACGCCAACGCAATCCGGTGCCGGAATCCCGATGGCTACGGATATCGCTTTTGCGATTGGGATTTTGTCGCTTTTGGGAAATCGTGTTCCGGCATCGCTCAAGATATTCCTGACTGCGCTGGCCGTCATTGACGATTTAGGCGCCATTTTGGTCATTGCGATCTTTTACACCAAAACAATCGCATTTGCCAATCTTGCGATAGCGCTCGGTATTTTTGTCGCGTTATTGGTATTGAACCGCCTGAAAGTCCGCAACCTCATTCCCTACACAATCGGCGGAATCGCGATGTGGTATTTTATGCTCCATTCGGGAATTCATGCAACGATTACGGGCGTTTTACTGGCATTCGCAATTCCTTTCGGAAATGGTGACGAAAAATCTTCTTCTTATATAATGCAACACATTTTGCACAAGCCTGTGGCCTTTTTTATTCTGCCATTGTTTGCGTTGGCGAACACTTGCATTGCGATTCCAAACGGTTGGCAAAATGGGCTGTTGGAAGTCGGAAGCATTGGCATCATTCTCGGATTGGTCATCGGGAAACCTTTTGGAATATGGCTTTTCTCATTTGTAGCAGCAAAATCCAGGCTTTGTGTTTTGCCATCTGATGTATCGTGGAAAAGTCTCGTCGGCGTTGGTTTTTTAGGTGGCATCGGGTTTACGATGTCGATATTCATTACGCTGTTGGCGTATGATGATTCGATTCATATCAACAGTTCAAAAATTGCCATATTACTGGCTTCATTACTGGCGGGGATTATTGGATTTGTCCTATTGAAACGGACTTTGAAGGCATGAAAATACCGTGCATATGGCATTTTATTTATGTGTCCTTATTGCAGTTTATAAATAAACGATTCCGACGGTTCGAGGGCAATTTTAATTTTCCCTTCCCCATTGGCGACATCAAGCCTGTTTTCTTTTTCATAAAGCAGGTCTTTGATTGTATAGCTTCCATCTTTCAATTGCCATTTCCTGATGACATCTGAAGGGATTTTCAAATCAAAATGACTTCCTTCCGACTTCGATATATTGGATACGACTACCAGTTTTTCATTTGCTGACCAGCGTACAAAAGAATACACGTCTTTGCCATAACCTTGTGTCCCAAAACGGTTTGCGGATTGGATTTCCTGGAAGTCACCCATAATTGCAGGGTTTTTCAGTGTAGCGTTTAGTAGCCTTTTGTAGAAATCACGAAGCGCAAGTTCTTCTTTTGAGGATCGGCCGCCGTCAAATTTGCCGCCATTCATCCAGCGCTGGTGGTTTGGAACACCTATATAATCAAAAATGCTGGTCCGTGAATGCGTACCAAAACCAGCGTTTTCATTTCCGGCTTCGCCCAATTCCTGCCCGAAATAAACCATAGCCGGTGAAGAACTGATGGTTGCAGAAATCACCATCAAAGGTTTTCCGTTTTCACCACTTCCGACAAATTCAGGACTTGCAAGTCTTTGCTCGTCATGATTGTCAAGAAAATGCAACATATGGCCCTCAATATCCGAAAGCCCTTCCTGGATACCGGAAATCCCATCAGGCGAACTCTTTCCATGGATGACGTCTTTGAGTTTGTCGTATAATTCGACTTTATCATACAAGTAATCCATTTTCCCCAATTTGATGTAATTCCGGTATTCTTTGGGATTGTAGACTTCCGCCAATAAAAAAGCATGTGGATTTTTCATTTTGATGGCAGAATTCATATAACTCCAGAATTCTACAGGAACCATTTCAGCCATGTCATACCGGAAGCCATCGACGCCTTTTGCCGTCCAATACAAAGCGATATCACGGAATTTCTTCCAGGAATCCGGCACGTCTTTGTCTTTCCAGAATTCGTAATGCTCTTTGTATGATTTATTTTCATAACCTGCAGGAAGCTCAGGGAAATCTTTCGAGCCGTCAGGGCGGATGCCGTAATTAATTTTGACCGTTTCATACCAGTCGTTGATGTCGGGTTTTGCCATCCGCGAGCCGTTGCCTGTCCATTTTGCTGGGTTTTCTTTAAATTTTCCGTCCAATAACGGCGCTTTTTCTCCATTTAATGGCTTGTAACTGTCGGAAGTTGGCACCTCAAATGCGTGTCCCGGAATATAATAGAAATTGTTGTTGCGTTTGTATTCCACCGAGGTGTCATCATCGGCGCCAAAATCCCTGACGCCCGGCGGATTGGATTTTCCTTCATATTTACGTGCGATGTGGTTCGGCACAATGTCGATGATGACTTCGAGTTTGTTGGCATGTGTCCGCGCAATCAATGCCTCAAATTCCTCAAGGCGTTTGGCAGGATTGATAGCGAGATCGGGGTTTACATTGTAATAATCTTTTACGGCATATGGCGAGCCGGCGCGGCCTTTCACGACATCCGGATCGTCATTGGAAATTCCGATGGAAGTGTAATCATTGACCAGTGCATGATGCGGCACACCGGTAAACCAAATGTGTGTCACGCCCAAATCCCTGATTTCCTGCAAAGCCTTATCGGTAAAATCATTGAATTTTCCGACGCCGTTTTCGGCAATCGTTCCCCAAGGTTTGTTGGTTGTATTTTTATTTCCGTATAGTCGTGTGAACACTTGATAAACCACTGCTTTCGTCTTCAGAAGCTCGTCTTTTCCTGCCATATTGGTGCTTGTTAAACTCTGGGCCTGTGCAGACAATGCAAAGCCAATACAGAATGCAATCATCATTTTTTTCATCATGCCATTTTTAATTCTTAGGTTACAAATATAAAAATTTGGGCATAGGTTTGGGCTGTTACTAATTTATTCTTAATAAAGAATTTCCTGAAGTCATTTTACTTAAATTTGCCAAAAAATAAATCACTTGAGAAAGCTCCTGTTTTTCATCCTTTTGTGTTTGGCCGGACTGAATTCCAATACCATTCAGGCACAAAAAAAGTCCAGCAAAATCAATGTGGAACATGCCGATCATTTTGACATCAACCAAATTGAGATGCCCGATGCCGCGCTTTTAACAGGAAATGTACGTGTCAGGCATGACGGAATGATCATTACTTGCAACAAGGCTTATTTTTTCCAAAAGGAAAATTACATCAAGGCTTTTGGTGACGTGCATATGGTGCAGGGCGACACGCTTTTTATGGACAGCAAATATGCCGAATACAATGGCGGGGCCAAACAGGCATTTGCAACAGGAAATGTCGACATGCGCTCACCTGATATGCGATTAGTGACCGATACCATCAATTTTGATCGCAATATCCAACAGGCTTACTACAATACCTATGGGACAATAACAAATAAGGACAATACGCTTAAAAGCAAGTCCGGAAGGTATTTCGTCAAAGAGAAAAAATACCAGTTCCTGACTGCCGTGACAATTACGAATCCGAAGTATGTGATTAAGTCCAATCATTTGGATTATTATACCAATTCAGGGCATTCGTATCTTTTCGGGCCGTCAACGATTACCAGTGAGGCCAACTACATTTATACCGAAAAAGGGTTTTACGACACCAAGAAAAACCTCGCGCATTTCCTGCGAAAATCATATATCAAATACAAAGACCGATTGATTGAAGGCGACAGTTTGTATTATGAT
This sequence comes from Flavobacterium sp., assembly GCA_035286325.1. Classification (GTDB taxonomy): domain Bacteria; phylum Bacteroidota; class Bacteroidia; order Flavobacteriales; family Flavobacteriaceae; genus Flavobacterium. The sequence continues at coordinate 12,616 of DATHKH010000175.1, read as the reverse complement.
CGAACACGGGAATTTGCCTCTGCGACGAATAATGTCAAAATCACCGATTCGATCAATAAGGGCATTGTAAAAGGCCATTATGCAGAGGTTTATAAGAATAAGGATTCGATGTATGTCACCAGACGCGCCGTTGCGATAAACCTTGTTGATAACGACTCGATTTATATCCATGGGAAAAAATTATTGGTAACCGGAAAGCCTGAAAACAGGATTATCCGTGCTTACAATAATGTGCGTTTTTTTAAAACGGATATGAGCGGCAAATGTGATTCGATCCATTCTGACCAAAAAACCGGACTGACGAAAATGATCGGCAAACCCATTTTGTGGAATTTCGAAAACCAGATGACCGGCGATGTCATGTATCTCATCAGCAATAAGGAAACGGAAAAGCTCGATTCGCTCAAGGTATTGAACAATGCGTTCCTGATTTCAAAAGACACAGTCGGTACCGGATATAATCAGGTTAAAGGCCAGAATTTATATGGTAAATTCCGGGAGAACCGGCTTTACGATGTTGATATTGTCAAGAATGCCGAAGTCATTTTTTATATGCGGAACGACCAGCAGGAACTCATTGGAATCAACAAAAATGTCAGTAGTAAAATCAACCTGACGCTCGACAAAAACAGGATTGAGACGATCACTTTCTTCAAAACCGTCGACGGTGATATTTATCCCGATAAGGATTTGCCGGAAAATGCACGGAAACTTCGGGGTTTTGTGTGGCGCGGCGACGAACGCATCAAAAGCAAGGACGATATTTTTCCGCCAGAAGAAAATGAGATGAACGAGAAGATCATCAAAGCCAGTGAAGCCGAGATGGCGAAAGAAAACAAACCGATGGAAATCCGCAAGGAAACATTGGATTACGACAAGAACAACCCAAAGCCCAAGCCTAAAGAGCCGGAAAAAGCCCCGGAAACGAAATAACATGAATCCAGATTTTTTAAAATACCAGGCGCAAACGTCACCCTATCCATTGGGAATGGAAGTGTCGCACGCAGACGGTTGCTATATTTATGATACCAACAATAAAAAATACCTTGATTTTGTGGCTGGTGTTTCCGCTGTTGCACTCGGCCATAGAAACGAAAAAGTCAATAATGCAATTAAGGAGCAGCTTGACAAATATTCACATGTCATGGTTTACGGCGAATATTCGCAAAGTCCGGCGGTCGAATACTGCAAACTGCTGGCTTCACTCCTGCCAAAGCCTTTAGACAAAACCTATCTCGTCAATTCAGGAACGGAAGCCACTGAAGGCGCATTGAAGCTCGCGCGACGCGTAACGGGAAGAAGCCAATTGATTTCCTGCTACAATGCCTATCATGGCAATACGATGGGTTCGATGAGCGTCATGGGATTTGAGGAACGCAAACAACCTTTCAGGCCTTTGATTCCGGATGTGGATTTCATCACCTTCAACAACGAAGAAGATTTACAAAAAATAACCGCCAAAACTGCCGGAATCATATTGGAAAGCATCCAGGGCGGCGCAGGATTTATAGAGCCAAAAAACAATTTCCTGAAGAAGGTCAGGGAAAGATGCACGGAAGTCGGCGCCTTAATGATCATTGACGAAATCCAACCGGGTTTTGGGCGTACCGGAAAATTGTTCGGTTTTGAAAACTACGATATCGTTCCCGACGTAATTATATTAGGCAAAGGAATGGGCGGCGGCATGCCGGTTGGCGCATTTACAGCTTCATCGAAAATGATGGATTTGCTGAGCCACGATCCTAAACTTGGACATATCACCACTTTTGGCGGACACCCTGTCATTGCGGCAGCCTGTCTGGCTACTTTGAAGGAAATCACTGAAACAAACCTGATGCCTGACGCATTATCCAAAGAAAAATTATTCAGGTCGCTTTTGGTACATAATTTGATAAGCGAGGTGCGCGGAAAAGGGCTGATGTTAGCCATAATGACTGAGAAATCCGAGATTGCCGACAAAGTGATTTTAAAATGCCAGGAAAAAGGATTGATTCTTTTCTGGTTATTATTTGAAGGCTGTGCGATAAGAATTACGCCGCCGCTGACGATCTCAGATGGTGAAATTGAAAAAGGATGTGCCATAATCCTTAGTGTGATGGATGAAATTTCAGCAGAAAATTAAAATTGTTCTTCAATATAAATTACCATAATACCAACGCTGGCCTGCTTTCGTTCTTAAATCATTGTTAATTAAATTGTTCACAACAAACACTTCTTTTCGGCACAAAAAGACTTATACTCCTTACTTTTAGTATGGATAATTTTAAAGAAAATCAGTATGCAATTAAGCAACGAAGAAGAAGAATATAATTTATCCCTGTCGAAATTCGAGTCGATGCTGAAAACCAACAAAGTACTCTTTTTTGACTCCGAGGAATTCGAGGAAATCATCCTACATTACCTCGACATGGGCAAGGCCTCTCTTGCGAAAAAAGCCTTAAAATTAGCACTCGAACAACACCCTAAATCGACCGGATTAAAATTAGTCCAGGTGGAAATGCTGGTGTATGACGACAAACTCGACCAAGCCGAAAAGCTCCTGAACGAATTGTACGCCATCGAACCTCACAACGAGGAAATCTACATCCAGAAAGCCAATATTTATTCCAAACGTGACAACCACGAGAAAGCGGTCGAACTTTTAAAAACCGCGCTCGAATATACCGATGATTATGCCGATGTGTATAATTTGATCGGAATGGAATATTTGTTCATGGATAATTTAGAACTAGCAAAAGAAAACTTCATCAAATGCCTTGAAGAAGACACTGAAGACCAAGCTGCACTTTATAATGTGGTCTATTGTTTTGAGTTTCTTGACCAAAACCTTGAAGCCATTGAATACCTGAAAAAATATATCGACAAAAATCCATACAGCGAAATCGCCTGGCACCAGTCCGGCCGTTTGTATTATGGCGTCAAGGATTATGAGAATGCGATCCGTGCTTTTGAATTTGCGACTTATGTCGATGATGAATTCATCGGTGCGTTTATGGAAAAAGGAAAAGCGCTCGAAAGGCTGAAACGCTATGAGGAAGCCATTGAAAGCTACAGCCGCACAATTGAGCTCGACGATCCGACGTCATATGCCTTATTGCGCATCGGGAAATGTTATGAAAAACTCGGCAACAAAGTTTTGGCACTGAAATTTTTCAACAAAACCGTACACGAAGATCCGTTATTGGACAAAGGCTGGATTGCAATCACCGATTTTTACGTACGCCAGAAAAACTTCCAGAAAGCGTTGTTTTATGTCAATAAAGCTTTGGCCATCGACAATGAAAACCGCCTGTATTGGAAACGTTATGCGACCATCAATAAAGCGATGAACTTTTTCGAGGAAGCGGAAGTCGGTTACCGGAAAGCCGTTGAATATGGCGATTACCAACTGGATACGTGGTTATATTGGGTTGACATCCTGCAATTTTTAGGCGAATTTGAATTTGCTTCACAAACTTTATTGCAGGCATCCGAATATTTTCCTGAAGAATATGAAGTCGAATACCGTTTGGCGGGATTATATTTCATCCTGCATGAAACTGAAAAAGGCGTATTTCACTTAAGCAATGGTTTGAGATTAAACTTTGCAAATCATACAATCTTGCAGGAATTGTTTCCAACGATTTGGGACAAAAGAACAGTTCAGGGCTGCATCGCGAAGTATAAAAAATAAGGTGTTTTGTTTATATAAAATCCGGCGGGTTGCCGGATTTTTTTTGCTTTTAGGTTATGAAAAAACGCAATCAATACGGGCTGATAGGAAAAAACATTTCCTATTCTTTTTCGAAAGGCTATTTTGCCAAAAAATTCAGCGATATGGATCTTGCCGATTGCAGTTATGACAATTTTGACCTTGAAAACATCAATGAATTTCCCGCGTTGATTGAAGCCAACCCAAACCTCAAAGGGTTGAACGTGACGATTCCGTATAAGGAAAGTATCATTCCGCTTTTGGATAAATTGTCGAAAAAAGCAGTCGAAATTGCGGCGGTAAATACCATCCGGTTCACCAAAAAAGGCAAACTCAAAGGCTACAACACCGATTGTTACGGATTTAAGAAATCACTGAAACCATTATTGAAGTCGCATCACAAAAAAGCGCTGATTTTAGGCACTGGCGGTGCTTCGAAAGCGGTCGCTTTTGCGTTGCAGGAACTGGAAATTTCCTATGTTTTTGTGTCGCGGAATCCATTGGGCGATATGATTGATTACGCCATGCTGAATAAGGAAATTTTCAACAAATACCACATCCTCATCAATTGTACACCGGTTGGCACGAGCCCGAATGTGAACGATTGTCCGGACATCCCGTATGAACTGTTTACCTCAAAACACATCGCGTTCGACCTGATTTACAATCCCGAGGAAACCTTGTTCCTGAAAAAGGCGAAACGCCACGGCGCCAAAACAAAAAATGGCCATGAAATGCTGGTGTTCCAAGCGGAAAAGGCATGGAAAATCTGGACAAAATAATTCACTCCTTTTAAACTCAAAAGCCTAGCCCTGATTGCAGTGTAAATCCTTTTTTGAGGTTTTTCACCGAAAAAAAGATTGTAGCGAATAGCAGGAAAATGCTTCTAAACCAAAAACCGATTTTGCTTTAATGCCTGTTTTCCTTTGAATTTTGGCGCACCTTTACTATCTTTCGCCTTCAAAATTTTTATGAACCTTAAACATTGCAAAGATGTTAGAAGAAAAGAATGATAACCTGCAGGACGCAGATGGAGATTTGAATGACCCGAATAAAACGGAGCAAACCGCTGAAATCGTTGGCGCAGATGCGACTTCAGAAGCGGGATTGAGCCAAGATGTTTCAGATGCTTTGAATGTGCCTGACGACGAATTGGTCGTTGATGCGCCAGTTGAAGATGTTGTGGAACCGATTGATGTGACTTTGGCAAATGAAGGAAAGGAAAATGATGATGTGCTGGAAGATTTGCTGACGAACGAAGAAAATACGGAAACTGACGAAACTGTTAGTGAGCCGGAATTGGCTGAAGAAATTCCAACTATAGCTGAAGAAACTCAAGCTGAAATTGAAAATAACGATTTAATTGTCGATGAACCAACAGAAGAAACCATAGAACCAATTGACGTGACTTTAGCCGCTGAAGGCAAAGAGAATGACGATGTTCCTGAAGATTTGCTGACGGATGATTCAGCACCGATTTTGGGAAGCTCAGAAAAATTAGAGCCTGTTAATGAAGAGATTGCTGCTGTTGCAGAAACCGTTGCGGCAGAAACCGATCATATTGAAGATGCAGCAGAAATGGTGACTGTCGAAATTTCCGATGCAGAACTCGCAAACGAAACTGTCGGGAACCAGGATGCAATGGCTGCCATAGCCGATACGAATGCCGCAGAAAGCGAAGATGAAACGCTGGCCGCGCGCCATGACATTCCGATGCAGGATTATGAAACGTTGTCGATGGATGCGCTTGTCGGTGAACTCGAATCACTGGTTTTAAACGAGAAAGTCATGTCGGTGAAAGACCATGTCGAGGAAATCAAGAAATCCTTTTTGTCAAAATACCACCATTTCATTGAGGAGAAAAAAGAGGAATTCCACGCTGAAAACCCTGACACGGCTGAAGATTTTCATTATACTTTACCGTTGAAAGTCAAATTCGACCAACTGTATTCGCAATACCGCGACCGGAAAAATGTACATTTTAAAAGCCTGCAATCGGATTTGAAGGCCAATCTTGAAAACAGGCTCGCGATTGTAGAGGAACTCAAAAACCTGATCAATCCACAGGAAAACATCAAAGACACTTTAAAACACTTCAATGAATTGCGTGAGCGCTGGAAAAATGCAGGCCCAATTCCGAAAGATAAATACAACCACGTTTGGAACAATTATCATTTCCATGTCGAGAATTTCTATGATTACCTTCACTTAGACCGTGAAGCACGCGACCAAGATTTCAAGCACAATCTCGAGCAGAAGCAAAAAATCATTGCACGCGTAGAGGAACTGGTCAACGAATCGGACATCAACAAAGCATTCCGCGAATTGCAGGATCTGCACAAAATATGGAAAGAAGACATCGGCCCGGTTTCGCGTGAACACCGTGAGGAAATCTGGAATAGGTTCAGTGAACTGACCAAGCAAATGCATGACAAACGCGAAGTCTTGTTTGAAAAACAACGCGGAACGGAAACCGAAAACCTCCAGAAGAAAAAAGACATCATTGCGAAAATTGAGGTTTTGGCGCAGGAGAAAGTCGGCTCGCATGCCGCATGGCTCGGTCAGATCGAGAAAGTCGAAGCCTTGCGCAATGAATTCTTCTCCGCCGGAAAAGTACCGTCGGAAGTGAATGAGGAAACATGGGCCGCTTTTAAAACCGGCGTCAGAAATTTCAACGCACTGAAAAACTCTTTTTATAAAGACATCAAAAAAGACCAAAACGACAACCTCAGTAAAAAACAGGCGCTGGTTGCGAAAGCACAGGAATTGCAGGAAAGCACCGATTTTGCGGCAGCTACGCCAATCATGAAGCAAATCCAGGAAGAGTGGAAACAGGTTGGCCATGTCCCAAGAAAATTTTCGGATAAGCTGTGGAAGGAATTCCGCACCGCCTGCAACCATTATTTCGAAAAATTAAAAGAGCAGAAAACAGAAGAGAATGCTGAAGAAATTGAAGCATTTGACAAGAAGAAAGCCTATTTGGACACATTGAAGGAATTCCAGCTTGTCGGTGACCACAAAACCGATCTGGATGCAATCAAGGCACATATCGAGAATTGGAAAGCTTTTGGGCGCGTACCGCAAAACAGGCGCCACATCGAAGGGAAATTCAACAAAATCCTCGATGCTTTGTTCGAAAAACTCAGCCTGAGCAAAAAAGATACGGAAATGATGCGTTTCTCAAATCGCGTTGAAAACATGTCGGAGAGCAATGACACCCGAAAACTTGAAGGCGAGAAGATTTTCCTGATGCGTAAGATTGATGAAGTCCAAAGCGAGATTTTCCAATTGGAAAACAACATCCAGTTCTTTACAAGCAAAAATGCGAAGAAAGAAAGCCCGATGGTGACTGAAGTCCGTAAAAACATCGAAAAACACAAAGAAGAACTTGATATGCTGAAAGCGAAACTGAAGCAGATTCGGAGTATTAAAACGGAATAATTTTTTGATAGCCACTGATTCACAGATTAAAAAAAGACTATTTTGCTTTTTTAATCTGTGAATCAGCGGCTTTTTTATATCCTATAGTTTCTTCGCCTCATTCCAAAAAACATCCATTTCCGCCAAAGTCATATCGGATAACGGCTTGCCCAATTCCCCGGCTTTGCTTTCCAAATACTGGAAACGTTTAATAAACTTTTTATTGGTGCGTTCCAATGCGTCTTCGGGATTGACATTTAAAAAACGGGCGTAATTGATCATTGAGAACATTACATCGCCGAATTCGCCTTCGATTTTATCCTGGTTTCCTGAATGTACTTCTTCCTGCAACTCCTGCAATTCTTCCTGGACTTTATCCCAAACCTGGTGTGGTTCTTCCCAATCGAAGCCGACGCCTTTGACTTTGTCCTGTATTCTTGATGCCTTGACCAGTGCAGGCAGGCTTTTCGGAACACCTTCCAAAACGGATTTCTTGCCTTCTTTGAGTTTGAGTTTTTCCCAGTTTTGCTTGACTTCTTCTTCGTCCCGGACAACGACATCGCCATAAATATGCGGATGGCGGTGAATGAGTTTGTCGCAAATCTCATTGCAGATATCGGCCATATCAAAATCGCCGGTTTCGCTACCGATTTTGGCGTAGAAAACGATGTGCAGCAACAAATCACCGAGTTCCTTTTTGACTTCATTCAGGTCGTTGTCCAAAATCGCATCGCCGAGTTCATACGTTTCCTCAATCGTCAGGTGGCGTAAAGTCTGCAAGGTCTGCTTTTTGTCCCACGGGCATTTCTCCCGCAAATTGTCCATGATATCGAGCAATCTTTCAAAACCTGCAAGCTGTTGTTGTCTGGAATTCATCGTCTGTGATTTTACTGATAAAAATAAAAAATCCTGTCGCCAATGACTGGAAACAGGATTCAATTTTATGAAAAGATGTTAACTATTTTTTAGCCTTCGCTTTGGGCGCTTTGGACTTTTCTTCTTTTGGTGCTGCTTCAGTTATGGCTTCATCTGCAACTTCCTCGCTTTTTACCGGAACTTCTTTGGAAACCAACCCTTTTGCCTGGAGCATATTGTACCAGTTCAATACTTTTTTGATGTCTGATGGATACACACGGTCTTCATCATAATCCGGCAAAACCTCTTTAAAATAAGCGATCAGTTTGCCGTTGTCTTCTTTATGCGAAATCGCCGGGCCTTCATTTTCCTTTATTGCAATATTTCTCATGACTTCAGCAAGCGGTTTTTCCTCGCTGTGCGTATACATCGAAATTTCAGACAATAAACTGACATTGCTTCTCAATCCTACTGTAATTTTTTTACCATCGAGCAATGATTCGGCCACGAAGCCTGAACGGGTTTGTACTTTTAGGGCATATAAACCCGGTTTGCCTGAAATGGCGAGTATTTTCTCTAGATTCATCTATATGTTTTTTATGGGGATAATTGGTTATTTGGTTGTTTATCTTCCTTTTTTGGCGACAAATTTCATTTTGTAGTCCGGGCGCGTCTTGCCTTCCATGATGTTCATGAGCTTCTTCTGGATTAAACGCTTTTTGAGTGATGATATTTTATCGGTAAACAGGATTCCTTCAATATGGTCGTATTCGTGTTGTATGACCCTGGCAATCAGTCCGTCGTAAGTTTCAGTTTTTTTATTGAAATCCTCGTCGAAATATTCAATCGTGATTTTTTCATTCCTGTACACATCTTCGCGAACTTCAGGAATGCTCAGGCAGCCTTCATTGAAACCCCATTCCTCGCCTTCTTCGGTCAGCATTTTGGCGTTGATGAAAGTCTTTTTGAAGTTTTTCAACTGCAATTGCTCTTCAGTCGGCAAATCTTCATCTTCCCCGAAAGGGCTCGTATCAATGACAAAAATGCGTATCGCCAGTCCAATCTGCGGCGCGGCAAGCCCAACACCGTAAGCATTGTACATGGTTTCATACATGTCGGCTATGATTTGTTTGAGGTGCGGATAATCGGGTGTGACATCGATTCCGATTTTCCTCAAAACCGGATCGCCATATCCAATAATAGGTAATATCATTTTGTAAAATTTATTGGCTGTCGCAGCAAATGCCAAAACGTTGGCAAAAATAGTGAAAAAATACACATTGCCCTGCGGTGAAATAACAATTAGCTTTTTTTTATAAAATTGATATAAAACAATGGGATTGCAAACGTTAAAAATGATACAATCGTTACCTTTGTCAAGAAACGGGAATTATGGTATACCAACTCAGGAAATTTGCCGAAAGCATGAATTTTGCCAATGCGGTCAAAGTCACGATCGCTTCAGTGATTCCAGTCATCCTGTTTGCATTTCTAGACAATTTCAAGCTCGGTTTTACCATTGCCATTGGCGCTTTCCTCATTTTCCCAAGCGATATTTCCAGTAACCTGAAACATAAAGTAAACGGCATTCTTGCAGCCGCATTGATTGTCAGCGGAAGTGCTTTTTTAATCAGCATTGCTTATCCTTACAACTGGCTTTTTTATCCGTTACTGACAATCCTTGTCTTTTTATTATCGATGATTTCCGTTTATGGAAGCCGGGCAACTGCGGTGTCTTTTTCAGGATTGCTTTCCATTTCACTCGTATTCAGCACGGTGCACCAAGGCATGGATTTGGTCATCCATTGCGGGTTGATGCTGGCCGGCGCGTTGTTTTATTTACTGGTTTCATTGGTTTTCTATTACCTGCGTCCGCACCGTTACGCCGAAGTGCAACTCGCAGATTGTATGCGGCTGACCTCAAAATACCTGAAACTTCGAGGCGATTTATGGACCATCGATGCCGACCGCGAAAAAATCATCGAAAAACAATTGCATCTCCAGGTGGAACTGAATGCCATCCATGAAAATATCCGTGAAGCCTTAATCAACACACGCTCGAATTCCGGGCCGTCGAGCCAGAACAGGAAAATGCTGATCGTATTCATTTCATTGCTGGAAATCCTCGAACTCGCATTGTCGACATCTTTCGACCACGACAAACTGCACCGGAAATTCAGCGACCATAAGAAAGTCATCGATACTTACCAAAACCTCGCTTATAATCTTGGCGCCACACTCAAAAGACTGTCTAAAAGCCTCGAAAGTCGAGACAAATATGTATCGAAACACAACTTGTTTGACGATTTACACGCTTTGGAACATGCCATTGCTGAATATGAAACCGCATTGGGCGCAGAAGCCGCATCCGAAGGCGTTTACATGCTGACGACGATGCTGCATTATGCCGAAAAACAAGTCGAAAAAATCAATATTGTCGAGCGTGCTTTTACTTTGGCGGTTTTCAAACCCGACTTCCGCGACAAGGACAGGGATTTGGAGAAATTCCTGACGCCGCAATATTATCCTTTGAGCATCTTATTGGGGAATTTAAGTTTTTCGTCTGCGATTTTCAGGCATTCCCTGCGATTGACAGTTACGATTCTCGTTGGTTTTGTCATTGGCAAAATCCTGCCGTTCCAGAATGTCTATTGGATTTTACTGACCATTGTCGTCATCATGCGACCCGGTTACGGCCTGACCAAAGAACGTTCCTTCCACAGGATTTTCGGGACGATACTCGGCGGATTAATCGCTTTCGGGATTATTTCGGTCGTACACAATTCTTACCTCATCAGCAGTTTCGCGATCATTTCGATGATTCTGGGGTTTTCATTTTCAAGCATCAATTACAAGGTTGGCGCGACATTCGTGACTATGTATGTCGTTTTCCTTTATGGCATGCTGACGCCAAATATCCAGGATGTCGTGCAATACCGGATTCTCGATACGCTTGTCGGCGCTGTTTTGGCCTTTGCCGCGAATTACTTTTTGTGGCCGTCATGGGAATTTATGAGCATTCCTGTTTACCTCGAAAAAGCCATCAAGGCCAATCGCAATTACCTCAAGGAAATTTCTGTTATGTACAATAAAAAAGGAGATGTTCCGGTATCATACAGGCTCGCCAGAAAGGCAGCATTCATCGAAATCGGAAACCTCATGGCCTCATTCCAGCGCATGGTCCAGGAACCGAAATCAAAGCAAAAACAACTGCCTCAAGTATATAAACTCGCTGTAATCAACCATACTTTGCTGTCGTCGTTGGCTTCTTTGGGAACGTACATCCAGTCGCACAAAACCTCAAAGGCGTCGGCAGGATTTAATGTCGTCGTCGACACCGCAATCCGGAATCTCGAAGACGCGGTCAATATTTTGCAGGGAAATGTCGTCGAAATCAGGGAGAAAGAAGATCTGTCCGTGCGGTTTACCGAACTCAAAAACATGCGTGCAAAAGAGTTGTCGGAAAGCAAAAACATCAACGCCGATTCGTTCCGTGACAAAATGCAGGAGGCACAATTGGTCATCGAGCAGTTGATTTGGCTGACAAGCCTGACCGAAAACATTTTGAAAGCCGTCAAACAGGTCAAATCCGATATTGAGATTTCTTAGGGCGTTGCCTTCGGCCGGGCTTTCCGCTGCAATTTTTTTATTGCCAGTGATGCTTGTCATTCCGACGAAAGAGGAATCTTCGCAATAAAAAGGATTTTCGCTTCAATCCTTAACGCTGTCTCTGCGATTAATTCACCAATTTCAAAGTCTCAGCAGTTTCTTTTCTAATCTTATCCGACAATTCCGGTTTGTCATTTAAAGTCTGTCCATAAGACGGAATCATTTCCTTCAACTTACTTTGCCATTCCGGCGATTTCGCTTCCTTAAAGCACTTCTCGATCAATCCCAGCATAATCGATGCTGAAGTCGACGCACCCGGAGATGCACCCAATAAAACAGCAAGGCTTCCGTCTTCTTTGGTCACGACTTCGGTCCCAAACTCCAAAACGCCGCCGCCATCTTCTCCTTTTTTGATGACTTGGACACGTTGTCCTGCAACTTCCAGTTCCCAGTCTTCGCTTTTGGCATTTGGCACATACTCGCGTAGCGTTTCCAGTCGGTCTTCTGGCGATTGCCGAACCTGGTCAATCAGGTATTTCGTCAATGGAATATTGTGGAAACCCGCCGAAAGCATTGGGATGACATTGTTCAATTGTATCGAAGAAGGCAAATCGAGATATGAGCCGTTCTTTAAAAACTTGGTCGAAAATCCGGCGTAAGGTCCAAACAGCAATGCCTTTTCACCTTTGATCATGCGCGAATCGATATGCGGCACCGACATTGGCGGCGCACCAACAGAAGCCAATCCATAGACTTTGGCAAAATGTTTTTCGATGATTTTCGGGTTGGTGCATTTCAGCCATTGCCCACTGACGGGAAAACCGCCATAGCCATCGCCTTCAGGAATATGCGCTTTTTCAAGCAAATGCAACGAACCGCCGCCAGCGCCGATGAATACAAATGGCGCATATACTTTATTCTTGATGTCATCGGTCAGGTCTTTGACGACAACGCGCCAACGTCCATCGCTTTTTTGTTTCAGTCGGCGCACTTCATGGTTGAAATGGATTTTCACACCGTCGAGTGCCATCAAATGCCCAA
>DATHKH010000174.1:0-12109 GCA_035286325.1 Flavobacterium sp. | reverse complement strand
AACATTTCCTGTTGATTGACGATGTGCTCACGACCGGCTCGACACTTGAAGCCTGCGGCCGCGCGCTGCTCAAAATTCCGGGGGCTAAAATCAGCATTGTCTGTATGGCGATGTCGCATTCGTAGAACATCACTTCCGGCGGGTTTAGCCCCGATAGCAGCGGAAATCCTTTTTTGTTTTTCTTTTAAACAAAAAAGATTACAGCGTATAGCGGGAAAGAGCTCCCAATAATTCTTTAAAATATTTCGATTACAATAAATATAATTGTTATTTTGTGGCTAAATTTTTCCGTTTTGATGTTGAAAGCAAACTATCGATATTTTTTTTTACTGCTAACATTTCTCGTCATTGGCTGTGCCAAAAGGGGAAACATTGAAGGCGGGCTCAAGGATACGATTGCGCCGGTCCTGAAAATGAGTTTCCCCAAAAATTTCAACACCAATTTTAAAGGCAATGAAATCAAGTTGGTTTTTGACGAATATATCAAGCTCAAAAACGTCAGCAAACAGCTGATTATATCGCCTCCGATGAAATATCCGCCGGAAATCACGCCGATGAGCGCGAGTAAATACATCAATATCAGAATAAAAGATACGCTTCAGCCAAATACGACTTATAGTTTTAATTTTGGACAAAGCATTGAAGACAACAACGAGGGAAATCCATATCCGCAGTTCAAATATGTGTTTTCTACCGGAAGTTATATCGATTCGCTGAAATTGAGCGGTGTTGTGAAAGATGCCTATAATAAAGACGCCGATGCATTTGTTTCGGTCATGCTTTATGAAGTGAATGACGCTTTTAACGATTCGATCATTTATAAACAGCCGCCAAGGTATATTACCAATACACTTGATAGCCTGAAAACGTTTACCCTCGAAAACCTGAAAGAAGGCAAATACATGATTGTTGCGATGAAGGATGTGAATTCGAACAACAAATTCGACCCTAAAACCGACAAAATTGGATTCCACAAGCAATATGTAACAATCCCGAATGATACGCTGTATGAAATGGAGCTGTTCCAGGAACAGATTCCATTCAAGGCATTAAAGCCAAGCCAGGCTTCAGGAAGCAAATTGATTATGGGATATGAAGGCAACCCGAAAGACATTGAGGCGGTGTTGAAAAATGGAAATGACATTGTCCCGACCGTCATTACGCAGGTTGCCGATAAAGATTCGGTAAACATTTGGTACAAATCCATTAAAGCGGATTCCTTGCAATTGGCTGTGAAAAAGGATAAGTTCAACCAGAATTTCACCTTTAAAATCAAGGAACAAAAGAAAGATACACTGAGTTTTAGCGCCAAACAATCGAAGGAGTTGCCGTTAAGGGAACCTTTTACCATTACAGCGTCGCGCCCGTTGGTGAAATTTGACGATTCGCTGATGCGCTTAGTCAATAAAGATTCGGTTGCGGTGGCTTTCAAGACTGAATACGATGCATACAGTATGCAGCTGAAGTTTGATTTTCCGAAAGAGCCGCTAGAAAAATACAAATTGGTGATTTTGCCCGGCGCATTGACAGATTTTTTTGATCAAGCCAATGATACGCTGACGTACCGTTTTGCGACAAAAAATACTTCGGATTACGGAAACATTAGGGTTATCCTTGCAAACGTAAAGAAATTTCCGGTGATTGTACAGCTGACGAATGCCAAAGGCGAAGTTGTTGCATCGGAATACTCAGACAAAGCGCTTACTGTCGATTTTAATGCGCTTGAACCGGCTTTATATACTTTGCGGGTAATCTATGACGAAAACGGGAATAAAGTCTGGGATACGGGCAATTATCTCGAAAAACGGCAGGCAGAAGAAGTCGTTTATTATCCGACGCCAATTGATGTCCACGCCAATTGGGATTTCGATCAGGATTTCAGATTACCGTAAACTGGTCTCGGTCATTTAGGAACCCGAATTTTTGACGGGCTTCGAGCATTGCATTTTTGTCGAGATCAGCAATAAAAATCCCTTCGTTTTCTGACGGCATGATTTTATAATTTCCAAAACAGTCCAGGATTTGTGAATGTCCTGGATAATGATAGTCATTCTTGTCATCGCCAATCCGGTTTACGCCAATTACATAACTCATGTTCTCGATGGCGCGCGCTTTTAGCAATGCATCCCAGGCGTTGATTCGCGCAGCAGGCCAATTGGCGGAATAAATCAGCAGATCATAACCTTCCGTATTTCTTGAAAAAACCGGAAAGCGCAAATCGTAGCAAACCTGTGGGCAGATTTTCCAGTCTTTGTATTCGATGATTACTTTTTTCTCGCCTGAAGTGTAGGCTGTATTCTCTCCAGTCAGCGCAAACAAATGCCTTTTGTCATAAAATTGGATTTCGCCTGAAGGAAAAGCAAACAAGAAACGGTTTCGATAATTGTCGTTTTCAATAATGACTACGCTTCCGCAAATGGCGGATCCGGTTTTTTCAGCAGTGCTTTTCATCCAGGAAATCGTTTCTCCATCCATGGTTTCAGCGACTGGTGAAGGATTCATGGTAAAACCGGTAGAAAACATTTCCGGCAGCACAATCAAATCGGCTTTAGTTGCCATTGATGCTATTTTTTCGGCGAAATGAGTCCTGTTTGCTTGGGCATTTTCCCAAATCAAAGACGATTGTATAATAGCTGTTTTCATACTATGTCACTAGGGTTATATACTATTTTACACCAATTTATTTAATTGTTATTTCATCTATGAAAAGGAATGCATCGCCGCCTGCACCCTGATGCCATTCCGGCAATTTCCCATAGTTATAGGCCTTGACTTTGACATATTTGGCTCGAACAGCAGGAAACATTGCGTTAAAGCTGGCAATTTTTGTTTGCTCTGTCTTGGCGTCAAGCGTATTGTCGACTGTTTTGACCAATTTGAAATTCTGGTTGTCGTCAGAAATATAATACTCGACTTTGGTTGGCATCAAAATCCACGAACGGGAATCCTGGAGGAAATCGGCTGCAATACCTGATATATCTGTTGGTTTCTGCAAATCGACGATTGCTTCAAAATCCTGGGCTTGGTAGCCCTGCCAATCGCCTTTGCGCCAATTGTCGGTACCGAAAATCCCGTCGAGTAAACCTTCCGGGCCGCCAGCATGGTATTGTTTGTTGTATTTTGATTTGATGTCGATCGTATAATTGTTGGGCTTTTTGAAAAAGGAGGCAGAAATCACTTCACTGCGCGTCGTATCCTTTTGAGCCAATGCATAAATTGTTGCTGAAGCCATAATCTTAATCGGCTTTTTATATTTATAGAACATTTTAGGTCTTTCCTTGAAAGAATAGAATAATTTGTCTTTAGGATTTGCAGGCACAATCTCAACAAGTGTTTGGTTCTTAAAAGCTTTACTGTTAGATTTTATTACTGGCACGGGAACAATTGGCGTAAAGTCCGGCTTCTGTTGCTGTAATGGCCGAAGCCCGAAAAGTCTCCGCTGTTCGATTGAATTTTGAGCACTAATTTCATCTGTAGTGTCGTTTTCAAAATTAACTTTGATTTTTTCAAAATACGGTTTTGTTGTTGTCCATTCCGGATTTCCAGGCGTTACCGCATAGATTCCCATTGAACTCAGCACAAACCAAGCGCTCATTTGCCCGCAATCTTCATTGCCAATCAAACCATCTGGAGCATTTTTATAGAAATTGTCAAGGATGTAACGGACTTTAGCATCCGTTTTTTCTGGCTTGTCAACAAAAGTATACAGGTAAGTCATATGATGGCTCGGTTCATTGCCATGGGCATATTGCCCGATTAATCCTGTAATATCAACCTGCTCGCGGCCGGTGGTTTCTGATGGGCTTGAAAACATCTCATCCAATTTGGCTTCAAATTTTGCCTTTCCGCCATAAGCCGCTATCATTCCGGGAATGTCCTGTGGCACAAAAAACGAATATTGCCAGGAATTGCCCTCAGTGAAATTATTGCTGACTTCCCGCGGATCAAACGGTTTGTCCCAGCCGCCATTTTTCTTAGGGCGCATAAAACCAGTTTCCCAATCAAAGACGTTTTTCCAGCTTTGCGACCGTTTGATGAAATAATCATAATCCGCTTTTTTATTCAGGATATTGGCCATTTGCGCAATACACCAATCGTCGTAAGCATATTCCAAAGTCTTTGAGACACTTTCATGTTCATCGTCAATGGCGATAAACCCATTTTTCTTGTAAGCATCCAACCCCAAATGATCCAGCATCGCACTGTGTTTGGCTGCTTCATAGGCTTTTTCATAATCAAATCCCTTGATTCCTTTTGCCATCGCATCGGCAATGACGGAAACCGAATGATAGCCAATCATGCAGTCCGTTTCATTGGAAGCGAGTTCCCAAACCGGTAATCTTCCGCCTTGCTCGTATTGTTTGAGAAACGTATTGATAAAATCAGCGGTTCGTTTCTTTTCAATCAAAGTATACAGCGGATGTGCTGCGCGGAATGTATCCCAAAGGGAAAACACCGTATAATAATCAAAGCCTTCCGTTTGGTGGATTTGGTTGTCGCGTCCGCGGTATTTCCCATCAATGTCCTGGGCAATATTGGGCTGGACCATTGTGTGGTATAAAGCAGTGTAAAATACTACTAACTTATCTCTATTCCCTTCTGTGACGTCGATTTTTGACAATTCTTTATCCCAAAGCGTTTCGGTATGCAGCTTAACTTTTTCGAAATCCCAATCCTTGATTTCAGCCATATTTGATTTTGCGCCTTCATGTCCTGTTGGCGACAAAGCGACTTTTACCATAATCTTTTCGCCTTTTTTGACCTGAATTGAAAAGCTCAGCGCCAATAAGCTGCCGGCAAAGAATGTATCAGTGGTTTTAGCAGGCGCAAATGCATTGTTGTTGACTTTTGTAACCTGCATCGGCATGTTGAATTCGATTCTGGCATAAACGTATTGATCGCGCGCCCAAGCTTCGCTTCTGCGCAGGACTTCAATGGTTTTGCTATCGATGATGCGAACTTCTCCCATCAATAATTTGTCGCGGTGGTTTAGATCGAGAATGATATTGGCTTGCCCGGCACTATTGAATGTGTATTGGTGAAAACCAACCCTTGTTGAGGCTGTCAAAGCCACGTCAATATTGTGTTTGTCGAGTTTGACGCTATAAAATCCGGCGGAAGCCTTTTCATTCTCATGTGAAAATGTGGAGCTGTAGTCCTTATTGTTTAAAACCGGTTCGCCCATGGTTGGCATCAGCATGATGTCGCCAAAATCGGAACAGCCGGTGCCATTGAGATGTGTGTGCGAAAAACCATAAATGACCGTATCGGAATAATGGTAGCCGGAACAACCGTCCCAACTTCCGTCGATTCTTGTATCGGGCGACAATTGCACCATCCCGAATGGCGTTGTCGCACCCGGATAAGTATGGCCGTGTCCACCGGTTCCGATCATTGGGTTGACATATTGGTGGTAATTCTGTCCAAAAAGTGCGGTGGAAATAAGGAATAAAAGGAATATTGAATAGGTTTTCATCAGGAAAGATTTGAGTCCCAAATATAAGAAATTGTTGCGGTTTGTGCGTTAGCGATTGCAGCGATATCCTTTTGCGAAGTTTACGGAGCAAAAGATAAAGCGGAAAGCGCGGCCGCAAGGCAACGCCATAAAAAAACGCCTCGAAATCGAGACGTTCTTTGTGATATATTTGAAAAATTATTATCCTTTCAGGCTTGCCGATAAATATTCCCTGTTCATGCGGGCAATATTTTCGAGGGAAATTCCTTTTGGGCATTCCACTTCGCAAGCGCCGGTATTCGTACAGTTACCGAAACCTTCAGCATCCATTTGGGCCACCATGTTCAGGACACGCTCGGTCGCCTCAACTTTTCCTTGCGGAAGCAGCGCAAATTGTGATACTTTCGCAGAAACAAACAACATTGCGGATGCATTTTTACAACTCGCCACGCAAGCGCCGCAACCAATACAGGTCGCAGAGTCGAAAGCGGTATCCGCATTGTGCTTGTTGATTGGAATCGTATTCGCATCAATCGTATTTCCTGAGGTATTTACCGAAATAAAACCACCTGCATGCTGAATTCTTTCAAACGAACTTCTGTCGACGACCAAATCCTTAATCACCGGAAACGCTTTGGCGCGGAAAGGCTCGATGTAAATCGTATCACCATCCTTGAACATCCTCATGTGCAATTGGCAGGTTGTAACGCCTCTGTCCGGGCCGTGTGCTTCACCATTGATGTAAAGCGAACACATGCCACAAATTCCCTCGCGGCAATCGTGGTCGAAAGCGACAGGTTCGTCACCTTTCATGATCAGTTCGTCGTTCAGGACGTCAAGCATTTCAAGGAATGACATGTCTGGAGAAATGTTGTCGATTTTATAATCTACCATTTTCCCTTTGTCCTGGGCGTTTTTCTGACGCCATATTTTTAGTGTAAGTTTCATAGCTTGTATTATTTGTAGCTTCTTTGGACCAGTTTCACATTGTCGAATATCAATGGCTCTTTGTGGAGCACGGCTTCACTTGGTTTTCCTTTGTATTCCCATGCGGCAACGTAGGCGAAATTTTCGTCATCCCGCTGTGCTTCGCCATCTTCGGTTTGGTATTCCTCACGGAAATGGCCGCCGCAGGATTCGTTCCTGTGCAGTGCATCTTTGGCAAACAATTCTCCCAATTCAAGGAAATCGGACACGCGCATGGCTTTTTCCAATTCCTGGTTGAAGGAATTCATGCTTCCCGGAACTTTGACGTCTCTGTAGAATTCTTCTCGCAATTCGGCGATTTCATGGATGGCTTCGTTCAGGCCTTGTGCATTACGCGCCATTCCGACTTTGTCCCACATGATTTTACCCAATTTCTTGTGGAAATAGTCAACAGAATGTTTTCCGTTGTTGTTGATGAATTTTTCCAATTGGTCGCGAACGCTTTTTTCCGCTTCGACGAATTCCGGCAAATCGGTAGAAATTGCGCCCATTTTAATATCTGGGGATAAATAATCGCCAATCGTATAAGGCAAGACGAAATAGCCGTCGGCCAATCCCTGCATCAACGCAGAAGCGCCTAGCCTGTTTGCGCCATGGTCTGAGAAATTGGATTCCCCAATAGAGAAACAACCTGGAATGGTCGTCATTAAGTTGTAATCAACCCATGTTCCGCCCATTGTATAGTGGACGGCAGGATAAATCATCATTGGTGTCACATATGGATTTTCGTCAACGATCTTTTCATACATCTGGAACAGGTTGCCGTATTTTTCCTCGACAACGGCAGTTCCCAATTTGATGATCAATTTCAAGTCATTTGCGTCGAGATTTTTGACATAAGCCTGTTCTTTCCCATAGCGCTGGATGGCTGCGGCAAAATCAAGATAAACCGCCTCGCCGGTTTTATTTACGCCATAACCGGCATCGCAACGTTCTTTGGCAGCCCTTGAAGCCACATCACGAGGCACAAGATTTCCATAGGCCGGATATCGCCGTTCAAGGTAATAATCCCTTTCCGCTTCTGACAAATCAGTTGGTTTTTTTCTGCCTTCGCGGATGGCTTTGGCATCTTCAAGTGATTTTGGCACCCAGATTCTTCCGTCATTCCTTAAAGATTCCGACATCAATGTCAGTTTTGACTGATGGTCTCCCGAAACCGGAATACAGGTCGGGTGAATCTGTGTATAACAAGGATTTGCAAAAAAAGCGCCTTTTTTATGGATTTTCCAGGCTGCGGTCGCGTTGCTTCCCATGGCATTGGTAGAAAGGAAAAATACGTTTCCATAACCGCCGGATGCAATGACAACAGCATGCGCCGAATGTCGTTCGATTTCACCTGTAATCAGGTTTCGCGCGATAATGCCGCGAGCTTTGCCGTTTACAATTACGAGTTCCAGCATTTCGTGGCGGTTGTACATTTTGATTTTTCCGCGGCCGATTTGACGGTTCATCGCAGAATAAGCGCCAAGCAATAACTGCTGCCCGGTTTGCCCTTTGGCATAAAACGTACGGGAAACCAAAGTTCCACCGAAAGAACGGTTGTCCAAAAGCCCGCCATATTCACGCGCCAATGGAACGCCTTGCGCGACACATTGATCAATGATATTGGCAGAAACTTCCGCCAGGCGATGTACATTGGCTTCACGCGCACGGTAATCGCCGCCTTTTACGGTATCGTAAAACAACCTGAAAGTCGAGTCGCCGTCGCCTTGGTAATTTTTCGCAGCGTTGATTCCACCTTGGGCAGCAATCGAGTGCGCACGTCGTGGCGAATCCTGAAAACAGAATGCTTTTACATTATAACCCAGCTCGGCCAAAGTCGCAGCGGCAGAACCGCCGGCCAACCCGGTGCCGACAATAATCACGTCAAGGTTACGCTTGTTTGCCGGGTTTACTAAATTAATATGATCTTTATAATTTGTCCATTTGTCCGAAATCGGGCCGTCAGGAATTTTTGAATCTAATGCCATTATAACTTAATATTAATGATTGAAATGATGAAATAATGCGATAACAATGAATCCTGCGGGAACAACGATAGCAAATCCGTAAGCGAATCCGCGCAATGCCCTTGAATATTTATTGTTGAATCCTACCGATTGGAAAGATGAGGCGAATCCGTGCCACAAATGTACCGCCAACAGCACAAAAGCCAGGCAATACAATCCGGTACGAACAGGGCTGTGGAATTTCTCTACCAACTCAGGGTAATATCTTGTCGCGTCAGGCATATTGGCGGCGATGTATTTGTAATCGATTTCAGGAACCCAGAAATCATAAAAGTGAAGTCCGAAGAAAGCTAAAATAACCAATCCGGAAATGAGCATGTTTCTTGAAGGCCAGGAAGAATTGGATGCGCCATTATTTCTTGCATAACCAATCGGGCGCGCTTTGTTATTTTGATATTCGAGGACAAATCCCATGATGAAGTGAAAAATCACCCCAAATGCCAAAACCGGCTGCAATACAAATTGGATGAGCCAATTGTAACCCATAAAATGTGAAGCGGTATTAAAAGTATCAACGCTGAATACAGAAATCATATTCAGGGAAACATGCAATGCGAGGAATGAAATTAAGAAAAGTCCCGAAAGCGCCATCGCTACTTTCTTTGCAACGGACGATTTCAAAAGTGCAGATTGTGCCATAATATTTGTTTGTAATGTTTTGAAAAATCAAACAAAAATAAGGCTATTTGAAATTAACCACAACCTTTTCGCTGTAATTTATAATGAATTTAAAGTGGATTTTGGAAAGCGCGTTTCAGGCTAAAAAGAAGGCTTTAGTCCGCGTAATCCCATATCAACAACATTTTCCCCGATGGCAGGTTCAAACTTCCCGTCGGCGGTCACTTCATGCCATTCAAAACTGTGGTTAATGGACAACGAAAGCGTTACAACAACATCATGCGTTTCATTTCCTGTAATGACAAGGTTATTGGCAAATTGGCCTGTAACGACACACGATCCACTTGGAATCGGCGATGTTGAAGCAATCGGGTTCGGGACTGTTGTTGCGCCTGGCGGTGCTTGCCCTGAATCGGAATATGGAAAATCATGCAATGCAAATGCCCAATAACCTTGAAGGCGGTTTCCATTTACAGGAAAAAAGCTATTGCCGATGCTATGTGTTCCGATATAAGTATTGAATCCTACGAAACTCGCCAAAGTCCCTGTATAATCAGCGCCAGCCTGGCGAATGGAAATATCATAATTCTGGTAGGATAGGGAAACCCTGACCCAACTGTAGTTCCCGGCCGCAATCTGGCTTAGCGGAATTTTTAAAAATGTTTCGCCTTCAGACACAATTTTTGACTGCGCAAAATCAATCGCACTGACACCGCCGACCGTAGTTTCAGGCGCATGGTATAAAACTGTTCCGTCGCCAAGCTGCGTGTTGGCATTCGGCGCAAATTCAAGGTAATGAGCAGAAATGGTATTAAAAACCGGAGATTGTGCCGCGTTTCCTGCAGCGACACCAGCAGGTTGCCCAATATTATTCAATCGCTCCTGGTTGGCGTCAAATTTAAATTTGACGACCAGCATCGGTTCTTCCGCAGCGTCATCCTTGCTGCAGGAAACAAATCCAGCGCAAATGGCCAGCGCGAGAAAGGTAAAAATCAGTTTGCTTTTCATAGGATTTTTGCTAATCATATTACAACGGCAATAAAGCGCGCTTATTGTAATTGATTTCCGGCCAAAAATAACATAAAATAGAACGGGAAAAGCATTAATCGAAATTTTAGCTGAAAATGCCCGGATTTGCTTTTAAAGTTTTTATTTTTGGATAATTAAAAACATAATTCGATTATCATGAAATACCAACCAATTGACCGCAACCTTTTCATCAAAAACCGCAAAAAATTCGTGTCGCAGATGAACCCCAAAAGCGTCGCGATTTTCAATTCAAACGATATCTACCCAATCAGTGCCGATTCTACGATTCCGTTCCAGCAACACCGCGATATTTTTTACCTCAGCGGCGTTGACCAGGAAGAAAGCATTTTGTTATTATGCCCCGATGCGCCATATGAAAACCAGCGTGAAATGCTTTTTTTACGCGAAACCGACGAGCATATTGCAGTTTGGCATGGCGAAAAACTGACCAAGGAAAAAGCGTATGAAGTTTCAGGCATCAAAACGGTGCATTGGCTGCAGGATTTCGAGAAAGTACTTTTTGAAATCATGACTTATACCGATACGATTTACATCAATACCAATGAGCATTATCGCGCTACCGTTGAAACCGAAACCCGTGAGGCGCGTTTTGTAAAATGGTGGAAAGAGCACTATCCTGCGCATCAGGTTGCGAAAAGCAACCCTATTTTACAAAGGTTGCGGTCGGTAAAGGAAAAAGAAGAACTCGACTTGATCCAACATGCCTGCAATATTACTGAAAAGGGATTCAGGCGATTGTTGCCATTTGTAAAACCGGGCATTGCCGAATATGAAATTGAGGCCGAACTGATCCATGAATTCATCCGCAACCGCTCTAAAGGTTTCGCATATACGCCGATTATCGCTTCGGGAAAAAATGCGAATGTGCTGCATTATATTGAAAACAACCAGGTTTGCAAAGCAGGTGAATTGATTTTGCTTGATGTTGCTGCGGAATATGCGAATTATTCGAGCGATTTGACGCGTACGATTCCGGTTTCAGGAAAATATACCGACCGACAAAAAGCGGTTTACAATGCCGTTTTACGCGTGAAAAAAGAAGCGACAAAAATGCTGACGCCAGGTACTCTGTGGAAACAATATCATGTTGAAGTCGGGAAAGTAATGACTTCAGAATTGCTTGGCCTCGGGCTTTTAGACAAAGCCGATGTGCAAAATGAAAACCCGGATTGGCCGGCTTACAAAAAATATTTCATGCACGGCACATCGCACCATTTGGGATTGGACACTCATGATTATGGCTTACTGCACGAACCAATGCAGGCGAATATGGTTTTTACCGTCGAGCCTGGAATCTACATTCCTGCCGAAGGTTTCGGAATCCGGATTGAGGACAATGTGGTCATACAGGAAAGCGGCGAACCGTTTAATTTGATGCGCAATATTCCGATTGAAGTCGAAGAAATTGAAAGTTTGATGAACGGATAGCAGTTTGCAGTCCCGAAAAATCTGGAGCAGATTTCAAATAACGGCTTGCATTTGTAGGCCGTTTATTTTTTGATTTATTTAATAAAATTTATTTTTGCTTTAAACACCAACTTTGAAAACGCTCCATTATAAAAACATTTCCATCAATTATTCCGATACCGGGAAAGGCACGGCTGTAGTGCTGTTGCACGGTTTTCTCGAAAATGCCAAAATGTGGGATGATTTTGTTCCCGAACTTTCGAAAAAATACCGTGTCATCACAATTGACCTTTTAGGCCATGGGCAAACGGATTCGCTTGGTTATGTCCATTCGATGGAAGACAATGCCGATGCGGTTCATGCGGTTTTGAGTGAATTGCGCGTCCGGAAGGCGATTTTTGCAGGGCATTCGATGGGCGGCTATGTGGCTTTGGCTTACGCCGAATTGTATCCGGAGTTTATGAAAGGCTTGGCATTGGTCAACTCGACTTCAAAAGCCGACAGCGCTGAACGTAAAGAAAACCGTGACCGCGCGATTAAAGCCGTCAAGCAGAACTACACCAATTTTGTGCGATTATCTGTC
>DATHKH010000173.1:0-16225 GCA_035286325.1 Flavobacterium sp. | reverse complement strand
AACAGTGGAATACTGCGCTTGATGATGTCATAATGCCCGAGCGTAATCGGGTCGAACGAACCGGGAAATACGGCTATCTTTTCCATAATAATTTTCTTTTTAGTGCCAGTTCGATTTCATTGTCAAGCAAATCCGAAAATTCGAGTTTGGCATATTGCGCCTGTTGCGGGAAAATACTTTGTGGTGACAAACCCGGATTGGTGTTGATTTCTATAAAATGCGGAGTGCCGTCCATGATGATGAAATCGGCTCTTGAAAATCCGGTCATGCCAAGGGCTTCATAGACTTTGGCTGCGGTATCAATGACTTTCTTCTCGACTTCGGCAGCAACTCTCGCTGGCGTAATTTCTTCGGATTTGCCCAGGTATTTGGCCTCATAATCAAAGAAGTCATTTTGCGAAACGATTTCCGTCAGTCCCAAGACTTTGGTTTTTCCTTTATAATTGATGACGCCAACAGAAACTTCGGTGCCTTTTAAATACGATTCGATTAAAATGTCATTGTCTTCCGCAAATGCGAATTCCAACGCTTTATCCAATTCTGAAAGGTCATTGACTTTTGAAACGCCAAGGCTGCTTCCGGATTGGTTTGGCTTGACAAAAAACGGCAGGCCTAAGATGTGAACGATATCTTCGCCTGAAATTTCATCGCCTTTTGACAGGTAAATCGATTTGGCTTTCGGGATGTTGAATTTGGACAATACAGACAACGTATCGCGCTTATTGAATGTCAATGCCGACTGGTAAAAATTGCAGCCGGTATATGGAATTTCGAGCAATTCCCAATAAGCCTGCAAATGGCCGTCTTCGCCCGGTGTGCCGTGAATCGTATTGATGATGACATTGAAGGTGATTTTTTCACTCTCCATTTCAAACGAAAAATCGGCCCTGTTGATGGGATATTTTTCGCCGTCCACAATCGTGCTCCAGCCTTCGGGAAGAATGTGGATTTCAAAGATTTTATATTTTGATGCGTCCAGATTTTTCAGGATCAGTTGCCCGCTGCGAAGCGAAATGACCGATTCATCTGAATATCCACCCATTACTACGGCTATGTTCATATTGTTGGTTCCATTTATACAGACAAAAATATCATTAATTTTTCAATCCAAATAGCTTGCGGGATTTTTATATCTTTGCGATAAATAAAAACCATATGACTTTACGGGAATATCTCACCAGCCGGACTTTTGTAATACAGGTCGTGATTGCTTTATGCATTATTTTTGGCATCATCCTTATTTTTATGTATTGGCTTGATTTTACGACCAACCACGGACAGGAAATCACGGTTCCGAACCTGAGCAAACTCAGCGAAGAGCAGGTTGATGACAAACTCGACGACCTAAACCTGGATTATGTCATTCTGGACAGTGTCGATTTTAGGAAAGACTATCCGAAATTCAGCGTGGTTGAGCAAGATCCGCTTGCCGGCGCCAAAGTAAAAGAAGGCAGGAAAATATATATCAAGATCAATTCGTCCGGATTTACATCGGTAAAAATTCCGGACCTGATTGAAAAAACATACCGCCAGGCTGAGCCAACGCTTAAAGCGCTCGGACTCGAAATCGGCACAATCGAATATGTTCCATATCTCGGAAAAGACATGGTGTTGGAAATGAAAATGAACGGGAAGAAACTAAGAATTGGCGAAAAAGTATTGAAAAACTCAAAAATTGACTTGGTTCTCGGCGACGGGAAAGTCGGTTTTGACGATTCGCAACTCGACAGCCTTGATGTAAACACGCCACAAGCTCCAGATGGACAATAATATTGAATTTACTGATTTAGAAGACGAATTGTTCGAGCATTTCAGGTTTGAAGTCACGCAAGGCCAGCAACTTTTGAGGATTGATAAATTCCTGATGAACCTGATCCCGAATGCGACGCGCAACAAAATCCAGAATGCCGCTTCCAATGGCGACATTTATGTGAATGATGTGCAAGTCAAATCCAACTACAAAGTCAAGCCGTTTGATGTGATCCGCATTATGCTGTCGCATCCGCCGTTTGAAAATCGTGTCGATCCCGAAGACATTCCGCTTGACATCGTTTATGAAGACGACGTTTTGCTGGTCATCAACAAACCTGCAGGATTGGTGGTCCATCCAGGCCATGGAAATTACACAGGCACTTTGGTCAATGCTTTGGCATTCCATTTTGAAAACCTGCCAATGAACAGCAGCGACCGTCCGGGATTGGTGCACCGAATCGATAAAAATACGTCAGGACTTTTGGTGATTGCCAAAACTGAAGCCGCGATGACATTCCTTGCCAAGCAATTTGAAGCCAAGACTTCGGAACGCGAATACATTGCGCTCGTTTGGGGAAATGTCAAAGAAGACGAAGGCACAATTGAAGGCAATATTTCGCGCCACGTCAAAGACCGCATGCAGATGATGGTTTTTGAAGACCCGGAAATCGGGAAACCGGCCGTTACACATTATAAAGTTTTGGAGCGTTTCGGTTATGTGACGTTGGTTTCCTGCAAATTGGAAACGGGCAGAACGCACCAGATTCGCGTACATATGAAATACATCGGGCATACTTTGTTCAATGACGAGCGCTATGGCGGCGATAAAATCCTTAAAGGAACGACGTTTACAAAATACAAACAGTTTGTTGAAAACTGCTTCAAAATCCTTCCAAGACAAGCGCTACATGCAAAAACACTCGGTTTTGTCCATCCTACGACCGGTGAAATGATGCGTTTTGATACGCCAATTCCAGCTGACATGGTCGAATGCATCGAAAAATGGCGTGGTTATTCGAATGCGAAAGAAATGGAAGAAGAAGAGGAATAGTTTTTTTAGAAGCTGTTTCCTGCTGTTCGCTATATCTTTTGCGCCACTGCGTTCTGCAAAAGGATGCCGCTGCCATCAGGGCTAGGGCAATTCGGTAAAATTGACTTTTTAATTCGCCACAACACAACAATCTTTTTCCACTTCAATTTCGTATTTTTGGAACACTAAAATTTCCAAATGAAAATCGTTATTTCCCCGGCAAAAACCCTCGATTACGAAACCACATTACCGACTTCTGAGCATACCATTCCGCCATTTTTAAGAGAAGCGAAGCAAGTCCACAGAATTTTAAAAACCAAAAAACCAAAGGATTTGTCCGCACTCATGGACATTTCTCCGAATCTTGCCGATTTAAACTGGAAGCGCAACCAAGCCAAAGGTTTTGGAGGCAAAGTAATTGGCGAAAATACGCGCCAGGCAGTTTATGCGTTTAAAGGCGATGTTTACATTGGACTCGATTCGTATTCAATTCCAACGGATAAAATCGACCAACTTCAAGACAAACTTCGGATTCTTTCAGGATTGTACGGTTTGCTGAAACCTCTTGATGTCATCCAGCCGTATCGTTTGGAAATGGGCACTTCACTACCGATTGGCGAAAGCAAGAATCTGTACGAATTCTGGAAACCCGTTGTAACAAAAGCGCTCAACAAACAACTAAAGAAAGGCGAACTGTTTGTCAATCTCGCGAGCAACGAGTATTTTTCTGCTGTAGATGCGAAAACGCTGAAAGTGCCGGTCATTACACCGGAATTCAAGGATTACAAAGACGGCCAACTGAAAATGATTTCTTTTTTTGCGAAGAAGGCGAGAGGCATGATGGTGCGTTTTATCATTGATACGAATGCGGAAACCATCGACGACCTCAAAGGTTTCAATTATGAAGGTTATGCTTTCGACGGCAATTTGTCAAAAGGCAACAAGCTGGTTTTTACGCGATAGTAATGTTTTGTTAAATAAAAATGGCGTTTGTGCCAAATGATTAAATTTATCCACTTTAAAAAAATGATATGATGAAAAGAAGTTTAATACTTGCCGCACTTTTTTGCTCCCTGAGCATTTTCGCCCAGGATGAGCTTGTGAAAAAAGTAATCAACAATGCTTCCATAGCGCCAAAATTCCGCTTTAAGGAAGTAGTCGATCTAGAAAATACGTCCGTGAAAAACCAAGGTGCTGGCGGAACCTGCTGGAGCTATTCGGGCAATTCCTTTTTGGAATCGGAAATGATCCGCATGGGAAAACAACCGGTCGATCTAGCCGAAGCATATACTGCCAGACAGGTATATCTTTCAAAAGCGCGCAATTATATCCTTTTGAATGGGAATATGGGATTGGGCGACGGCGGAGAAACGCATGACGTGATTAATATGTTGCGTAAATTCGGCTCGATGCCACAATCGGCTTACACTTATGAAGATTATGGAAAAGGCGCATTGAAACCTGCCGATTTCCAAAAAGGCTACAAAGAAATCCTTGATGCGTATATCAAAAATGAAGACCCGAACAAAGGCGCTTCATGGGTAAAGGACATCAACAATTACCTGGATGAAAAGCTCGGCAAAATGCCGGAAACATTTCAATACGCCGGAAAAACATACAATCCAAAAAGCTTTACCAAAGAAGTGATCGGAATCAATCCCGATGATTATGTCGAATTGTCGTCTTATGAAGACAGCCCGTATTATGAGAAAATGGTTTTCCCGGTTTCCGACAACTGGAGTTATGACAGGGTTTACAATGTGCCGATGACGGAACTGACCGACATCATTGACAATGCATTGACAAAAGGATATACGATTGCCTGGTCATCCGATGTTTCTGAGCCATATTTCAGTTGGAGAAACGGCGTGGCGCAGGTGCCGGATTTGGACCTGAACAACATCACCGACGAAGAAAAGAAACACATTTTTGACGGCCCGATCAAGGAGAAAAACGTGACTGAAGATTTAAGGCTCGAAGGGCTTTACACCTTGACCACGACTGACGATCATGCGATGCAAATCGTTGGGATTGCCAAAGACCAGAATGGCAAGGAGTATTACAAAGTGAAAAACTCATGGGGCGAAACCAATGATTACAAAGGATATTTGTATGTAACGAAAGCGTTCGTACAGTTGAAATCAACCGGCATACTACTCCACAAAGACGGACTGCCAAAAGGTCTGGTCAAAAAGCTGAAAGCATAAATAAAAAAATCCCGTTAGCGATAACGGGATTTTTTTTGGTTGGTATATAGATGTTATTCAAATTCTTCATATTCCCTGAGATTCTCAGCGGTGATTTTTCTTTGGTTGTATGACAATTCCCATAATGCTTCAACGCCATTGCGGGCATTTCTGTTGACTTTAGCAAGACGTTTGGAAAACTCTTCGAGCTTCTGTGCGTCTTTGTTGTCGAGCTTGACTTTGAGTACGTTGACGAATTCCAGGTATTCCGGAATCACAGAACTATTTTCCTCATAATCGGATTTTAAATCCTCGAGCTGTTCCTTAATATCCTTCCCGAGATCATTGAAATAATACTCACTTTTTGCTTTGAATTGCTGAATGAGCCGCTTCGTATTGTTCCTGAAAAATCCCATAACACATTGTCTAAGTGGTTGATAACTGGTTGCAGTCAATCAAATATAACCAAAAAATAATATAATGGTTACATTTCAATATTATTTTTAGATTAAATTTCACGCCCCTCAATTAATGCATGGCATCGGCAGGATTGATCTTGTTTTTTCCTCTTTTGATCAGTAAAATAATTGGAATACAACACAAGAATAGGATTCCGAGATACAGGAAAATATCCATATAAGACATCACGGTGCTTTGTTTCATGACGCCATAATCCAATACCTGGTAGGCTTTATTCAACGATTCATTTGCAGAAAATCCTTTCGACATAAATCCGTGCTGCAATTGTGACACGCGTTGCTGCACTTCGAGTTTTGAGCTATCGAGATTGCGCAGTAAGTTTACCCGATGCTCCTGCGTTAACCGCGTAATAAATGTCGTAATGATCGCAATACCAAACGAACCGCCCAACTGCCGCATCATTCCCGTAAACGCTGCGCCTTCGCCAATGTTTTTCCCTTTTAGGGTTGACAGTGCCAATGTCGTAATCGGCACGAATAACAATCCGAGTCCAACACCACGCAAAATCAACGGCCAGAACATATGTTCGATTCCCGTATCAGGTGTCATGACATTGTGCATCCAGAATGTAAAACAGAAAAAGATGATAAATCCAACCGCAACCATATAGCCCTGCGGCACGCCTTTCTGGATTAGGTTTCCAATAATCGGCATCATGAACGCGGTGGTAATCGAACCCGGAATCAAAAGCATACCTGCATCCGTCGCGGTCCATCCTAAAATCTGCTGGGTATAAATCGGGATAATCAATGTCGAGCCATAAAGCCCGAATCCCATAATAAAACACATGACCGTTCCAATACGCAAGTTTCCATCCTTGAGCACTTTCAGGTTGACAATAGGATGTTTATAAGTCATCTCACGCCAGATAAAAGCCAGTAATCCGACGACCGTAACTACGCTTAAAGTAGTTATCAGCCCATCATTGAACCAATCGTCCTGCTGGCCGTGTTCCAAAACGAATTGCAATGAACCAATAAACGATGCAAGGAACACGATGCCCCACCAATCGACCTGGTGTGCTTTTAGTTTTTCAGAGTATTTCGGACTTTTAACGTAAGTCAATGTCAGGAATGTTGCGATGATTCCCAATGGAATGTTGATGTAAAAAATATAAGGCCACGAAAAATGGTCAACAAGGTAACCACCAAGCGGCGGCCCTAATGTTGGTCCAACAATCACGCCCATACCATAAATCGCCTGCGCCATGCCACGTTTTGCGACCGGATAACTTTCGGTGATGATGGTTTGTGCGGTGACCAATAACGCGCCGCCGCCCAATCCCTGGATGAAACGGAATGCGACCAGTTCCCAAATGTTATCGGCATTCCCGCAAAGGAAAGACGACACCGTAAAGATGATAATCGAAACCGCAAAATAATTTTTTCTTCCGAACTGCTGGGAAAGCCAGCTCGTCATCGGGATTACAATCACATTCGCGATGGCATAAGCGGTAATGACCCAGGCGACATCGGTCAGGGTCGCGCCCAAACTGCCGCGCATGTCGGTCAATGCCACATTGACAATGGTGGTGTCGACGATTTCGAGCAAGGCACACATGACCGCCGTAATCGTAATGATGACGCGCCTGAAGCCGTATTCGACTAAGTCGTCATGTCCTGCTGTTGCAACTGCTGCCATATTTTAATGGATAATTGATGGTTGATAATGGATAATTTGGGCGTTGCCTGCGGCCGCGCTTTTCGTTTCAAGTCCTCGCTCATTCTTCGCTGCGGGCTTTACACTACAATCGCTAACGCGGGTATCCGTTTCTTATTTGTCATTCCGACAAAGGAGGAATCTCCTAGAAAATCAAGAAAAGAGATTCCTCGTTCCTCGGAATGACAGACATGAGTAATTTCGTAAGCCATAGCCCTGATGGAAGCGGCATCCTTTTTTTGCAAAAAAAAGATATAGCGAAAAGCAGGAAACAGCTCCTAATAAAATTACTTAATGTGAATATCCACATCGGCATTCATTCCCGGTCTCAACAATGCAATTTTATTTGCATCGCTGTTGCTGTCAAACGTGATTTTTACCGGAAGCCTTTGAATCGTTTTCACGAAATTTCCTGTCGCGTTATCCGGTGGCAATAATGAAAACCTTGATCCTGTTGCTGGCGAAAATGACGTGATCGTGCCTTCAAAATCGGTATCAGGATAGGCATCGACCTTAATCGTCGCTTTTTGCCCGATGACCATTTTGTTGAGCTGTGTTTCCTTGAAATTCGCGATTACCCAAGCTTCCGCATTGTTGATGATATAAAACAACGACTGGCCTGGCTGTAAATATTGTCCAGGCTGGATGTTGATTTTTGATACCTGCCCGTCAATCGACGCAGTGACAACAGTATAGGACAGGTTTAAATTTGCTGCGTCCAATTGTGCCTGTGATTTTTTAATGTTTGCGGCAGCGACTTCCGACTGCTTCCCGCTAATTCCGGTTCTCGAAGAAGCCACGTTTTTCTGTGCGGCGCTGGCGCGTTCCTGTTGCTGCAAAATACGGAGCTGCGACTGCGCTTCGAGTTTTGTCGCTTCAGCCTGCTCGTATTGCTGTGCCGTAATCGAATGGTTTTTATACAGGTTGCTGTAGCGCTCAAAATCGCTTGTCGCACGTTTCAGGTGGATTCTTGCGGTTTCGATGTTTCCGGCCGCCGACTGGATGTTGGCTTCCGAAACCGAAACGCCGGCTTCAGCGCTTCCGATGTCTTCTTTTGCTGCGGCGTAACTGCCTTCAGAAGCGGCCAGTGCGGCTTTCGCTTCCTCGACTTTTACGATGTAATCCTTGTCGTCGATCGTGAAAAGTGTGTCGCCTTTTTTGACGAAATCATTGTCTTTGACATAAACTTTGACTACATAACCCGCAACCCGCGGAATGATTGGGCTCATGTTTTTCTCGATTTGCGCATCATCGGTGCCTTCGTGGGAAAGCGAGTGGACATATTTGTAGATGCCGTAAGTGCCGCCGAGTAAAATCAGCGTACCGAATATGAATATGAATTTTTTGTTTGTTTTCTTTTTGTCTTCCATGGTAAAAGATTTAGTTTTTTGTAAGATTGAATGATTGGGTCAGTTGTCCGGATGCTTCAAGCAATTCGTAATATTTCAAAATCACATTTGCTTTGGCATAAGCCTGGTTTATCTTGGCGCTGAGGTCGTCGACATCGGCTTCTAAAAGGTCATTGGTGTCGGATAATCCGTTGTCGTATTTGTCTTTGACGATGCGGTAATTTTCCGTGGCCTGCGCTACCGCTTCGCCATAAACCTGGTCTTGCTTGACAGACAGTTCATAGTTTTCACGCGCCTGGACGATCTCAGTCTTGATTTTATCGGTCAGCATCGCTTCTTCCTGTTCCAGTTCGGCTGCGCGGCTTTTGGCTACTTTGACATCCTTGGCATTCTTGAAAATCGAACTGAGGTTATAAGAAAGACCGACACCAACATTCATCGCATTTTGCACATTCACGACATTTTGCAAATCGAGCGCGACATAACCGCCAGTTAGTGATAATGAAGGATAATAGGCGGCTTTGGCGACTTTGACATTTGATTCGGTTGCCTTTTTCTCAAAGCGCAACGCTTCAAGGTCTTTGCGGCTTCCGAGTGCGTTTTCTTCCGATTGAACCGGTTTAGAGAACAAGTCTTTGTCGATGTTGTCGGGATTGACTTCAATTTGTGTTTCCGCAGGCATTTTCAATAAAGTCACCAGATAATAATTGATCAGCCTGACGTTTTTCTCGGCTTCCGCCAATGACAATTCGATTTTCGAAACCTGCAATTGCGATTTCAACAAGTCGTTGCGCGCGATAATCCCATTTTGTTCCATTGCGGTAAAATCGGTGACACGCTGCTGGCTGCTTTTGAGGCTTTCCTTAAAAAGCTCGACCGAACGCTGCGCCTTGTACAAATCGCCGTAATATTCGACGACTTTCAAAACCGTGCCTTCTTTGGTGTATTCGGCGTTTGCCTTTTCGGCGTTGTATAAATTCTCGGAAGCGGCAATGCTGTTTTTCAGTTTGAAACCCGAAAAAATCGGCAGGTTAACTGCCGCCTGCCCTAAAGCCAGTTGGTTGACTTTTGGCGACGATTGCGGTTCGGCATTCGGGTCGGTTGAGGATTCGTTTGAAGATTTCAGCTTGACATCCGCATTGGTCAACCGCAGGTATTGGCCGGACACTTTTACATCCGGATAGCGGTTGTTCTTCATGGAACCGAGTTCGTAGTTTTTGGTGTCGACTTTAGTCTTGGCAAGAATCACTTCATTGCTTTGCGATAATGCCATCGACACGGCATCGTTGAGTGACATGTTTGTTTTTTGCTGTGCTTTTGCGGATGTGATTCCAATCAGGAAAACCGACAGCAATAGAAGAATGTTATTTCTCATTGGTCAAAAGGGCTTTTATGGTTTGTTGAATGTGTGCGGTGAGTTCGGTCGTGAGATAATTATCAAAAGCTTCATCTGTTTTGAGTCCCAATAAATCCTGGTAGAAAAACTTGTTGGTTTGTACGTGGAAAAAAGTGCCTAGAATCGTGGGCGGAATCAGAGGAATATTGATGTTTTTTTGGAACATGCCCATTTCCTGTCCTTCGTGGATGATCTGTTCGAGCGATTCGAGATTCCTTTTTTTGACTTCGTTAAAAGCCTTGATGTCGATGGCGCGTTTTACGGAAGACAACTCAAAGTGCACAATCCTGTAAATGCATCGGTTCTTATTGATGCGCGTAATATAAAGGCTGATGAGCTTGTTGATTTTCTCCATCGGCGAAAGGTCTTCCTTTAACAGGTTGTCCAATTGTATTTTAAGATCGGAAGTCCTGAAATAAATCAGCGCTTCCAACATCCTTTCCTTAGAACCAAAGTAATAGGAAACCATGGCGATGTTGATTTTCGCCTCTTTTGAAATGTCGCGAATCGAAGTCCCGTCAAAGCCTTTTTCTGCAAAGAGCCTTTCGGCTACCAGCAGGATTTGGATTTGTTTGTCATTTAAATCTAATGTCATAATCGATTTTTTGAAACCGTTGGCAAAATTAAACAAACGTTTAAATTAAACAAGCGTTTAATTTTCGTTTAACATAAAGTTAACAGCAATCGTTTCGCAAAAGAGCATTATTGGGAAAGCCAGTTGCTGAGGATTTGTTTTCCATTTGGTGTCAGCACGCTTTCGGGGTGGAATTGCAAACCGCGGACATCGAGTGTTTTATGGCGCAGCGACATGATTTCGCCATTGTCGTCCAATGATGTGGCTTCAAGCATTTCGGGAAGGTTTTTGGCGACAGACCACGAATGGTATCGGCCAACGCGGAACGTTTTTCCGAGATTGGCAAACAGCGGTTCGTCATCTGCAATAATT
Organism: Flavobacterium sp.; assembly: GCA_035286325.1. Classification (GTDB taxonomy): domain Bacteria; phylum Bacteroidota; class Bacteroidia; order Flavobacteriales; family Flavobacteriaceae; genus Flavobacterium. The sequence goes on along the minus strand of DATHKH010000173.1, from coordinate 5,427 downwards.
GTAATATTCGCATCGACACCATGATAGACTTTTTCAAGATTGACGAGGCTTCCGCCAAAGACCTCGGCGATCGCCTGCTGCCCAAGGCAAATGCCGAGGATGCTTCTGGTTGGTGCATATTTTTTGATGACGTCTTTTAACAAACCGGCTTCACTTGGAATGCCCGGCCCCGGAGAAAGCAGGATTTTATCGAATGCGTTGATTTCGTCCAGGTCGAATTCGTCGTTGCGAAAAACCGTCACAACACAGTCGAGCGCTTCGAGGTAATGCACGAGGTTATAAGTAAAACTGTCGTAATTGTCGATGACCAATACTTTCTTCATGTTGCGAAATTAAAACAAAAAACCCGAAGACAATGCTCCGGGTTTCGGTATAAAATCTTTTTGTGAATTAGAAAACCAGGTTTACGCTGACTTCAAATTCGTCATAGATTGCTTTGTCGCCAAGATCTTTAAAGAAGTTTCCAGAATTGATCGTGATGTCATATTTCGTACGGTCGATGTTGAATTTTGTAGAAGCGCTGTTGGCACCAACGGTCAAGTCGAAAGTCACTGGTTTCGTGATTCCTTTTATGGTCAGGTCGGCTGTTACAGTATATACATTTGCTTTTGCGGCGATGGTTTTGAAAACCAATGTTGCCGTTGGGTTTTTGTCAGTCCCGAAGAAGTCGGCAGCCTTCAAATGACCTTCCAGTTTTTCTTTTCCTTGTCCGGCTTTCAAATCGGTCACTTCAATCGAAGTCATATCTACGGTAAAAGATCCGCCAGTCAATTTTTTTCCTTTGAATACCAATGCACCATCTTGAAGTTTCACGGTTCCTTCGTGCTGTCCGGTTACTTTTTTTGCCAACCATGTGATTTTGCTTTTGGTAACGTCGACTTTCTTGGTTTGGGCTTCAACATTCATTGTTCCGAATGCCACTAATAATGCGATTGCAATTGTCTTTAAGTTTTTCATTGTAAGTAATTTAGTTATTGATTATAAATTTATAAATAATTCTTCGTTGGGTTTGCGCACTTTTATATAATGCTGCGTCGCGTCTTCAGCATGTCGGTATCCGATGGCGGCAATCACCGCTGCGTTAAGTCCTTTTTCTTTTAGCCCGAGGATTTCATTGAATCCTTCGACATCGAAACCTTCCATTGGGGAAACGTCTATTTTGAGTTCGGCAGCCGCACTGATTAAATTGGCCAATGCCAGATAGGTTTGTTTGGATGCCCAGATGTTTTTGTTTTCCACTTCCATGCCGGCGAAATTTGTTTTCATGGCATTGCTGAATCCGGCCAGGTTTTCTGCCGGGATGTTGCGCGTTTTGCTGATATTATTGATATAGGAATCGACATGCGTATCGCCCAAATGGGTTTCATTGGCAAAAACAATCAGTTGTGAAGCTTCGACAACCTGTGGGTTGTATGGCGCTGCCAATTTTAGTTTTTCACGCAGTTCCGGGTTTTCGATGATCAGGACTCTATAAGGTTGCAATCCGAAACCCGATGGGCTGTAACGGATGGCTTCTTTTAAAAATTCCAAATCTTCAACAGATACTTTACGCGACGTATCGTATTTTTTGATCGCGTACCGCCAGTTTTGGTTTTCAAGAAATGTATTCATTTGATTAGGTAAGTTATTGTTTCCTGTATTTTTCCAGCAACAGGTTGAGCTGTTTCAATTCTTCTTCGGTCATGTTTGCAGCGTAGGAATTGTCGTGCGCTTCGACTTTCGGGTCGAGTGATGCCAGCAGTTCGAGGCCTTTATCGGTAATGCCGATTTCCATTTTGCGGCGGTTTTGCGGACAAACATCACGAGTAACCAACCCTTTTAAAAGCAATTTGTCTACCAATCGCGTCGTGTTGCTTGTTTTGGCCAGCATGCGTTCCTGGATCGAAAACATGTTGGTTGGACAGCCTTTCTGCCCGCGAAGGATGCGAAGGACATTAAACTGTTCGCCCGACAAATCATAAGGTTTCAGCACTTCACTGAATTTATCCGATATCATATTTTGCGTGTACAAAATATTCAACACGGTCCGTTTGGAAAGTGAGAGCGGAGAAGTGGCTTTAATAACGTCCTCGATTTTCATATTTGTAATTACAAAATTTGTAGGTACAAATGTACTGTCTAATTTCATTTGTATGTACAAGTGTTTGTTATTTTTTTGTTAAATCAAAAAACCGCCCAATAGAATGCCTAATTTTAACTGCTGTAATTTTTGATTTATGAAAAGAGTATTCCTGTTGCTATTGTTGATGAATTTTGCTTGTTTCGCACAGGAAATCGGGAATGTGAAAGTGCATACCAAAGATGGCATTACGGTATCATCATATGACTTCAACAGTTTTCGGCATCTTCTTGAAAAAAAGAACGACACGGTTTATGTCGTGAATTTCTGGGCAACCTGGTGTGCGCCATGCGTAAAGGAATTGCCGTTTTTTGAGAAAATCAATTCAGCATACAAGAATAAGAAAGTCAAAGTGCTGCTCGTAAGCCTTGACATGAACAAACAGGTCGAAACCGGCCTGCTGCCGTTCATCAAAAAAAGAAACCTGCAGTCGGAAGTCGTTCACCTGCACGATCCGGATGCCGATTCGTGGATTGCCAAAGTCGATCCGTCATGGACTGGCGCGCTTCCGGCGACCGTCATCTACAGCAAGGACGAAAGGAAATTCTTCGAACAAAGTTTTACATATGAAGGTTTAGAAAATGAAGTCAAACAATTTATCAATTAATATTATGGGAAAATTCAGAATTTTAGCCGCAGCAGTTGTTGCCATTGTCATTTCTGCTTTTACGGCGCCAGTAAACGGATACAAAGTCGGCGACATCGCAACCGATTTCAGCCTCAAAAACATTGACGGCAAAGTGGTATCGCTCAAAGATTACAAAGATGCCAAAGGGTTTATCGTCATCTTCACGTGCAACCACTGCCCATTTGCCAAGGCTTATGAAGACAGGATTATTGCATTGGACAAAAAATACAGCAAAGCAGGTTATCCGGTAATCGCCATCAACCCGAACAATCCGGCCTTGGAAAAAGCCGATAGTTATGAGCTGATGAAAGTGCGCGCCAAAGAAAAAGGATTTACTTTTCCATACTTATTTGACGACGGACAGAAAATCTTCCCGCAATATGGCGCCACGAAAACGCCGCATGTATATCTGCTGCAAAAGACTGCCAAAGGGAATGAAGTGAAATACATTGGCGCCATCGATGACAATTATGAAGATGCAGCTGCCGTCAAACAAAAATATGTCGAGAATGCCGTTGACGCTTTATTGAATAATAAAGAAGTTCCTGTAAAGGAAACCAAAGCCATTGGTTGTGGCATCAAAGCCTAATTTAAACAAACAAAGATGAACCTGACACAGGAAGAGTGGGCTGCACAATTGCAGCAGGACGATAAAGCGGTAATCCTTGACGTAAGGACTGAAGACGAATGGGAGGAAGGCATTATTCCAAACGCGATCATGATCGACATTTATAAAGGACCCGAATTCATCGCAAAGGTGGAATCGTTGGACAAGTCCAAAAATTATTATGTGTATTGCAAAGCGGGCGGCAGGAGCCAGCAGGCTTGCCATATCATGAACCAGATGGGATTTGCGGAAACATACAATCTTCTGGGCGGCATGATGCAATGGCAGGGCGATGTGGAATTGCCTTAACGTCTGAATTTTAAATATTTGTAAAACGCCGTGTCCATTGATGCGGCGTTTTTGTTTTATAGGAATAATATAATACTAAATGGAAATCATATAAAGAATGTTATTTGCAGTTGTTGGAAATTTGTGATGTGCATATATAATCGTAAAATTTTTACTTATGGAAAGCAACCAGTTCAATAGTGGCTACGGATCCGAAAACGCGGATAGTTTCAGCCCCGATAATGGGATTCCGGTATGGAATGAAATTAATGACCCGAACATAGCTTTTCTCCATGCAAACTTTTTAGATTATAACGATGATTTCCCATATGAAAATTTTGAGCGAATCACCGGGATGACATACCACAAATACCTGCATTCACAGGATGATATGATTTAATGTCATTCATAACAGGGATGCAGGTTTTTTATCAACTTAAAATAATAAGTTATGAAAAGGATTATAATAACGCTGGCTGTATTTTTCACCATTGGATATGCATCAGCCCAGACCGATCCGAAAACAACACCACCAGGCAACAAGCAGCCGGACACGACAGCCACCAATACGCAACTGAAAAAAGAAACCGACCTCAAAACAATGGATGCGGTGAAAACGCAGGACCATGAAAAAATCACACCTAAGCCTAAAGGCACCACAAAAGACACGGTTAAAACCCGTAAACGCACGCGTCCTGCGAATTCAACGAACAGGCCGTAATTTGAATTTTTGTTCTCACTTCGTGATTTTTGAGTAGAAAGGCTTTTATTTTTTTAAGAGCCTTTCTTTTTCAATAACCTTAAAATAATACTAAACCATGAAAAATAAAACCAACGGAAATGACGGTGAAAGCCAATTCGATGCAGCTATGGATGCGACATTCGAGCCGCATAAAATAGATTATAAAAATTCGGATGCAGAGGCCTTTGACCTGACTGCGGATGCTGAGAAAGATCGCGGAATTACATATGAGCCTAATGGCACTACCGGAAGTGGCTACAGCGAAGCAGAACGCCGGGTTCAGGACGGCATTAATTCACCTGACGAAAAGAATGGAAGCAAATACCTGGTCGACAAATACAACATCAACGACAAGGCTTATTCCGACAGCAGCCTGAAAGATTTCACCAAAACGACTTCAGCCTTCCATCACAATGATGAAGACAATCCCGAATAAGATTTTCAATATATAAAATAAGAAAGCGGCCATTGGCCGCTTTCTCTATATAACCGGGTATGAGTTTTTATACTTTATGCCCGGCAACCAACAACTTATTTCATTGTGGGAATTATTTTCCGGTACTACTGCCTTGGCTCGCATTTGTTCCCGTTCCTGTGCCTGCATTTTTACTTCTCGTATTTCCCCTGCCGCTTCCTGGCGTTCCGGATGGGCCTAATTTATCAGCCGGTGTCATAATGGTGTCTTTGGTCATGTCAACGGTACCATCATTTTTACTTTTATTGGATGTGCTTTGAGCGGAATGGGAAGTGCTGTTCTTTTTGCCGGTTCTATTACTGTTGGAAGATGATGTAGATATGCCACTTCCGGAAACGCTGTTTGAATCAGCATTCATATCCGATACACCGATCGTATCTATTACCGGCGTTTCATAAGGTGCTGTAAGTTGTGTTTCGGTTTCTTTTTTGCAGGAAAACAAACCGGTGAATAATACGAAGAAAACAATAAGATATTTTGTGGTTTTCATGATTTCTGATTATTTATAATATTATAAAAATACCACCGGTAACCCATATTTACCTTACAGTATTACTGATGATTATTA
>DATHKH010000172.1:0-12235 GCA_035286325.1 Flavobacterium sp. | reverse complement strand
AAGCCAAAGGAGACTATATCTGTATCCTGAATCCCGATACGGTTGTTGCCGAAGACACTTTTGAACGAGTCATCTTTTTCGCTGAGAAGCAAAAGAATCTCGGTATCGTCGGCGTCAAATTAATCGACGGCAAAGGCAATTTCCTTCCTGAATCCAAACGCGGCATTCCAACGCCTTTCGTGGCTTTCACCAAAATCGCAGGGTTGTATAGATTGTCGAAATTATTTGGGAAATATTACGCCCGGCATTTATCGGAAAACCAAACCGGGAAAGTCCAGATCCTCGTCGGCGCCTTCATGTTTATGAAACGCGAAACCTATCTCGAAGTCGGCGGTTTCGACGAAAACTGCTTTATGTATTCTGACGATATCGATTTGTCGTACATGGTTTTGAAAACCGGAAAATCCAATTACTATTTTCACGAAACGACAGTCATCCATTACAAAGGCGAAAGCACCGTCAAGGACGAAACATATATGAAACGCTTTCAGGAAGCGATGAATTTCTTTTATAAAAAACATTTTCGGGTTTCCAGATTATTCGATTTGTTTATGAAAATGGGCGCTTATTTTTTCACTTTGGCCAAGAAAAACAAAACGGTTTCAGAAAACGAACCCGATGAATATGTAATAATTTCCTATGACATCGATTTACAGTCACGAGTGGAAAACCTGACGCACAAAAAAGCACCACTGACCGGCGATGCCGGAAGCATGCTGATGTCATCCAAACGACATACGGAATTTATTTTCGATACGGAATTTATTGATTATAAAGCGATTATGTCAGTCATGGAACAATTGAAAAAAACCGAAGCCACATTCAAGATCGCACACAAAAAATCCGGTTTCATCATTGGGAGCAATTCGAGTAATGACAGGGGGAAAGTCCTGAAATTGGCAGATAATCGGTAACCAAACGCAGATGGTCTAAAATCTGAACTCCAACGATTGAAACCGAATTATTTTTAGTAATTTCGCAAACAGAATTTAACGACCTTAGGTTTACAGTATGGCAAGATTTGAATTAAAGTTACCAAAGATGGGCGAAAGCGTTGCCGAGGCGACGATTACAAACTGGTTAAAAGAAGTCGGCGACCATATTGCTGCCGATGAAGCGGTTCTCGAGATTGCCACAGACAAAGTTGACAGTGAAGTGCCTTCGGAAGTTTCCGGTATTCTCGTGGAAAAACTATTCCAGAAAGACGACCTGGTTCAGGTTGGCCAAACCATCGGTATTATTGAAGTCGAAGGCGGTGTTGTTGTTGATGCACCATCTGTAGCTGCAAGTGCACCGATTGAAACCCACACCCATGTTGCAGAAGCAGCATCAAAAACTGTTGAAACTGCAAAGGAATATGTTGCCGCGCCAGTGCCAACCGGCAAAGCCGCAACAAGAGAAGATTTTCACAATTCAGATAAATTCTTTTCGCCATTAGTCAGGAATATTGCCCGCGAGGAAAATGTTTCGATCGGTGAATTGGAAAACATACAAGGTTCCGGTGCCGAAGGGCGCGTGACCAAAAATGACATATTGGATTATGTTGCCAACAGAGGAAACCAGCCAGTTTCACAACCTGCTGCAACTCCTGTAGTACAAGTTTCCGCTCCGGCAGAAGCTGCGCCACAAGCTCCGGTTGAAACGGTTAAACCTGTTGAAGCACCACAAACTGCAACGCCACAACCGGCACAAAGCCAACCGGCTCAAAAAGCGGCCCCTGTTTCCGTCAATGGGCAGGATGAAATCGTCGAAATGGACCGCATGAGGAAACTCATTTCAGGTTACATGACCGCTTCGCTGCAAACATCCGCACACGTACAGTCGTTTATTGAAGTCGATGTCACGGCGATTTGGGATTGGAGGGAAAAAAATAAAAATGCATTTGAGAAGAGAGAAGGCGAGAAGCTGACTTTCACACCGATATTTATGGAAATCGTCGCCAAAGCGCTTAAAGATTTCCCGATGATGAACATCGCCGTTGACGGTGATTTCATCATCAAAAAGAAAAACATCAACCTTGGAATGGCGGCAGCTTTGCCAAATGGAAACCTGATTGTCCCGGTCATTAAAAACGCCGACCAATTGAATCTCTTGGGAATGGCGAAAGCAGTAAACGATTTGGGCAACCGTGCGAAAGCAGGCAAACTCAAACCAGACGATACGCAAGGCGGAACTTATACCGTAACAAACGTCGGGACTTTCGGAAGTGTTTTTGGCACGCCGATCATCAACCAGCCACAAGTTGGAATCCTCGCACTTGGCGCAATCCGCAAAGTACCTGCAGTCATTGAAACCCCTGAAGGCGATTTCATCGGCATCCGCAAGAAAATGTTCCTCTCGCACAGTTATGACCATAGGGTTGTAGATGGCGCATTGGGCGGAAGTTTCGTAAAACGCGTCGCAGATTATATGGAAGCGTTTGATGAGAACAAGAGTTTTTAGTCAATGGAAAATTGATAATTAATAATGGAAGCCTTTTCGGAAACGAGAGGCTTTTTCTTTGTGGAGTTGTCCATTATCAATTATCCATTGTCATCCGAGCATTTTTGCGAACAGGCAAAGCAATTATTAATTAACTTTGTCGTCTCAAAAATCAATATGGAACTCAAACTAAATAAACCCATCTGTTTTTTCGATCTCGAAACGACCGGAATGGACATCTGCAAAGACCGCATCGTCGAAATTTCGATATTCAAAGTATTCCCAAATGGGAACAAGGAAAGCAAAACATGGCTTGTCAATCCCGAAATGCCGATTCCAGCCGTGACGACAGCCGTACACGGAATCACGAATGAAAAGGTCGCAAACGAACCGACATTCAGGGATTTATCGCACCAGATTTACAACATGATCAAGGATTCGGATTTGGCTGGATTCAATTCCGACCGTTTTGATATTCCGCTACTGGCCGAAGAATTATTGCGCGTGGGATTGGATTTTGACATGAAAAGCCGCGTATCGGTCGATGTGCAGACCATTTTTCACAAAAAGGAAGAAAGAACGCTGAGCGCCGCTTACAAATTCTATTGCGCCCAAACATTGGAAAATGCGCACAGTGCCGAAGCCGATACGATGGCGACCTATGAAATATTGAAATCACAACTCGAAAGATATCCGGATCTCGAAAATGACATGAAATCCTTGTCGGAATATACGACACGAAAAAAATCAGTTGATTTTGCCGGCTTTATTATTTTAGACAAAGACAACGAGGAATGTTTTTCCTTCGGCAAGCACAAAGGCGCGAAAGTCGAGAAAGTATTGGAAACGGAACCAGGTTATTTCGGCTGGATCCAGAATGCTGATTTCCCACTTTACACGAAGAAAGTATTAACAGCGATTAAGTTAAGAAAGTTAAACAACAAACTTAGCTAAAAAGCCTAGCCCGGATGGCAGTGGAAATCCTTTTTGGATTACCCGTAGCGCAGCGAAGAGAAATCTTCAACGAAACGCAGTGGAGTTGCAAAAAGATTGTAACGGACAGCCGGAAATTGCTACTAAGAAAAAAAGCTTTGCAACCCTGCAACTTCTCAAAGAATGAAAATCATCTGCATCGGCCGCAATTATGCCAAACACATCGAAGAACTGCAAAATGAACGGCCAACTGAGCCGGTCATTTTCATCAAGCCCGATACAGCGGTTTTGGCAAAAGACCATCCGTTTGTGATTCCCGAATTCTCGCAGGACATTCACCATGAAATTGAGATTATTGTCAAAATCTGCAAGGTTGGCAAGCACATAGACCGCAAATTTGCGCACAAATACTATGACGAAATCAGTGTTGGCATCGATTTTACCGCGCGCGATTTGCAACAAACCCTAAAAGAAAAGGGGTTGCCGTGGGAAAAAGCAAAGGGTTTTGACGGTTCAGCGGTTATTGGCACCTTTTCATCGAAAAATATTTTTAGTTCGCTGGAAAGTGTTAAATTTGAACTCACAAATAACAAAAAAACTGTACAAATAGGAAATTCCAGCCACATGTTGTGGAAAATTGACGAAATCATTTCATACGTTTCCCAGTTTTTTACGCTTAAAATCGGAGATATTATTTTTACAGGAACGCCAGAAGGTGTCGCAGCGGTCAAACCCGGAGACGTTTTGGAAGGATTTTTAGAGAATAAACAACTATTCAGAATACAAGTAAAATAATGGCCTTAAACTATAATTTAGCGAAAGTGTACGCACTTTCCGACAACGATCCGGAATTCGTAATGCAAATCATTTCGCTATTCGTCACCGAAGTACCACTGGATTTGACACAAATCAAGCTGGGAATCAAAACCAAAGACCACAAACTGGCCTATGCGTATGCCCATAAAATCAAGCCTACGCTGGATTTATTGGGAATGAACGTTGCCTTTGAGGAAATACTGCAAGTCGAAGCGTGGACCAAACGCGAAGGCAAACGCAAGGAAATCAACGATACATTCGACAGCATCGAATCGCAGATCGAAAAAGCGGTCAAGGAAATCAAAAAGGATTTTAACCTTTAATTCCCAACAGATATAAATTCCGGGCTTTTGTCCCGGTTTTTTTTAGAGTATTTCCTGCTGTCCGTTGCAAATACGCAACATTCACCGAACACTTTAACAAATATAAAAGAAGTGAGGTAATCTTGCCATTGCGAACGCGGCGCGGCAATCTGCTGGCTAACGAGATCGCAATGTCAAGGATTTCCGCTTCCATCAGGGCCAGGCTTCCCGTTTTTTAAGAAACATTTCGCACATCCGAAGTGCTTTTAAACTTTGCTACTTTGTAACTTTGCTATTCTCTAACTCATCAAGATGAAAGCAACCATAGTCACTATCGGCGACGAAATCCTGATCGGGCAAATCACCGATACCAATTCGGGATTCATCGCCAAATCGCTCGACAAAATCGGAATCCAAACCATCGAAATACTGTCCATCGGCGACGAAAAGCAGCAGATTTTGGATACTCTTTCCAAACTCCAGAACCAATCTGATTTGGTCATCATCACCGGCGGACTCGGCCCAACCAAAGATGACATCACCAAAAAAACCTTTTGCGAATATTTTGACGACTACCTGGTCATCAACGACAATGTCCTCGCGCACATCACCGATATGTATGAAAGCATTTTCAAGATGCCGATCTCGCAGGTCAATAAAGACCAGGCTTTGGTGCCGTCAAAAGCGACAGTGTTGGCAAACAAATTTGGTTCGGCGCCCGGAATGTGGATACAAAAGGAAAATACGATTTTCATTTCGCTGCCAGGCGTTCCGTATGAAATGAAAGGCATCGTTGAAAATGAGATTGTCCCGAAACTCGTCCGCGAATACGACAGGCCATACATCATCCACAAAACGATTTTAACTTATGGGCAAGGCGAAAGCACCATTGCCGAACGCATCGAAGATTGGGAAAACGACTTGCCCACATTCATCAAACTGGCATATTTGCCAAGTCCTGGACGTGTGCGTTTAAGGCTTTCCGCAAGAGGAAAAGACATGGAGCTGCTGCAAAAAGCGGTCGACGAAAATGTCAAGTCACTGACAGAAATCATCGACGACGTCATCGTCGGGTTTGAAGATGAGGAAACGCTTGAAGTCGTTCTCGGCAAACTCCTGACCGAAAGAAAACAAACCATTTCGACAGCCGAAAGCTGTACCGGCGGAAAAATTGCGCAAGTGATTACGTCGATTCCCGGTTCGTCTAAATATTTCAATGGAAGCATCGTTTGTTATCAGGAGGAAATCAAGGTTTCGGTGCTTGGCGTCAAACAAGAAACAATCGACAAATATTCCGTAGTCAGTGCCGAAGTCGCAAAGGAAATGGCGATCGGCGTACAAAAAATAATGCAAACCGATTATGCGATCGGCGTAACCGGAAATGCCGGCCCGACAACCGACAAAACCGATAAATCCGTCGGTGTCGTTTTCATAGCGTTGGCAACGCCTGATAATGTGTTGGTTGCCGAATTCAACTTCGGGCAGCCGCGTGAAAAAGTCATCGACCGCGCCGTCAATAAATCACTCGAAATGCTGCGGAAAGAAATTTTGCAAATGCCCTTAACCTGATTTGAATAATAATCATTTTGCTAAAATAAAGGCATTCGATCTTCCATTAAAAAGCAAATAAAAAAAAAGGATAAAAAAGGGCAATAAATTTTTTGCTTCATCCATTTATTTTTCTTTTCTTTGCACCCTGATTTTGAATAACGATAAAAGATAAGCATAATGTCAAGAGTTTGCGACCTTACAGGTAAAAGAGCGATGGTAGGAAATAACGTTTCCCACGCGATGAACAAAACTAAGAGAAAGTTTTCTGTAAACTTAGTGAAAAAACGTTTCTACCTTCCTGAAGAAGACAGGTGGATTACGCTTCGTGTAGCTGCTTCTACAATTAAAACAATTAACAAAAACGGAATCGCCGCAGTTTTGAAAAAAGCACAGGCTAACGGTTTTATCAAATAATACTCCCGAACCTTCGGGGCTAAAAACTATACAGCAAGATGGCAAAGAAAGGCAACAGAATCCAGGTGATTTTAGAATGTACCGAGCATAAGACAAGTGGTCAGCCGGGTACGTCAAGATACATTACGACAAAAAACAAAAAAAATACTCCGGACCGTTTGGAAATTAAAAAATTCAACCCGATCCTGAAACGTGTAACCGTTCACAAAGAAATTAAATAATTATTAGTCATGGCAAAGAAAACCGTAGCATCGTTACAGACATCTTCAAAGAGATTATCAAAAGCCATCAAAATGGTGAAATCTCCTAAAACCGGCGCCTATACTTTCGTTGAAAGCATCATGGCTCCTGAAATGGTTGACGAATTCCTGAAAAAGAAATAATCAACATCAGAACATATAACTAAGCTACTTTCTTTCGGAAGTAGCTTTTTTATTTTCTATATTTGCCGTGTTTTTTAGGAGCTATTTCCTGCTGTCCGCTGTATCTTTTGTCCGCTAAAAGGCGGAACAAAAGGATGCCGCTTCCATCAGGGCTAGGTTTTATAAATTACCGGAACTTTGATTTTAGGAATCTAACAATCTAATCAATCCGCTTCATGAGTTTTTTCAAAAAAATATTCTCCAAAAAAGAGCCAACCTTCACCGAAGAAGTCAAAGAAACCCTCGACAAAGGACTCGAACAAACCAAGACCAGTTTCTTTTCCAAACTGACCAAAGCCGTCGCAGGAAAATCCAAAGTCGACGATGAGGTTTTGGACAATCTCGAAGAAGTACTCGTTTCTTCCGACGTTGGCGTGGAAACGACCCTTAAAATCATCACACGCATCGAAAAGCGTGTCGCTGAAGACAAATACCTCGGAACAGACGAACTCAACCAAATCCTTCGCGACGAAATCGCAGGCTTGCTTTCCGAAACCAATTCGGGTGAAGCTTCCGAATTCACGATTCCGCAAAACACAAAACCATATGTAATTATGGTTGTCGGTGTCAATGGCGTCGGAAAAACCACAACCATCGGGAAATTGGCCAACCAGTTTAAAAAAGCAGGTTATTCGGTTGTCCTCGGTGCTGCCGATACATTCCGCGCCGCGGCCATCGACCAGTTGCAAATCTGGGCGGACCGCGTAGGCGTTCCAATCGTCAGGCAGCAAATGGGCAGCGATCCGGCTTCCGTCGCATTTGACACTTTACAATCTGCCGTGTCACAAAATGCCGATATCGTGATTATCGATACCGCAGGCCGTTTGCACAATAAAATCAACCTCATGACCGAACTGACCAAAATAAAACGCGTCATGCAAAAAGTCGTAGAAGATGCGCCACATGATGTACTATTAGTATTAGATGGCTCAACAGGACAGAATGCTTTCGAGCAAGCGAAGCAATTTACCGCAGCGACTGAAGTTTCGGCTTTAGCAGTGACCAAACTTGACGGTACGGCAAAAGGCGGCGTTGTAATCGGCATTTCGGACCAGTTCCAGATTCCGGTCAAATACATTGGAGTAGGCGAAGGGATTGACGATTTGCAGGTGTTTAATAAGCATGAATTCGTCGACTCATTTTTTAAGTAAAATTCCATGGGAAAGCTCAAACCGATTCATTTGTATCTCATCGCTGTAGCGTGTTTTTTGATTTCCAGGATATTTGAACACAAAATCCAGTTCGTGTACTACTTATTGGCGGTAATCGGTTTCGCCTTTTTCTTTTTCGCAATCAGGAAATATTTCAGGAAGTAATTATTGGTACAACGCATCAATCTTTTCCCACAATTCATTATCAAACCCCGATAACGCAAGATTCACATCATCTGCGGCATCGCCCATGCGGATGACCACCATATTTTTACTCGGGACTACATAGATTTTCTGGTCGTTTTTCCCCAATGCCATAAACATGTCACTTGGCCCTGCTGGAATGATGCTTCCTGTAAACTGAAATTGAGTCTGCGGCATGTGGTAACTCGATTTGCCGTTCAGCCACCATAAATAACCATAAGACTGGTTGATGTTCTGCGAGGTCGCAGTCGCCGCATTAAAGTACGCTTCATTCACAATCTGGTCCGACTCCCATTTTCCTTTATTGAGCATCAACAAACCAAAACGCGCCATACTTCGTGTCGTGCTGTAATAAACAATATTGTCATCTGAAGTGAGCCAAACGCCATTCATTCCAATTTTATCCCTTAGTTTCGCATTGAAATAATCCGGAAACGATTGGCCGACAGCTGCGGCAACTACATCCTGCAACTTCACATAGACATTAGAATATGCCCAACGCGTTCCGGCGTCAGCGGTATATTGCAGGTTTGCAGGTGATACATCATCGCCTAAAGAATCGTCCAGCCCGGATGTCATCGTCAGTAAATGTTTATTGGTAATCAAGTTTTCTTTTGCCAAAGGCGCGCTCGTCCAGCCCGTTCCCAGATAATCGGAAACCTTGTCATTAATATCCAAAAACCCTTCCTGTTGCGCAATTCCGGTTACGGTCGATGTCAGTGTTTTTCCTGCACTTGCCCAATACCAATTGGCGGTTGCTGAATGCCCGTTGAAATAGTTTTCCATGACAATTTTTCCATCAATGAGAATAATAAAGGATTTGGAGTGCTTGACTTCCAGGTAATCCAACAATGGCTGGATTGCGGTTTCATCCCAACCCAAAGATACCGGGGATTTGGTTTCCCATGTGTCACTTCCGATTGGTGGAAAGTATAAAGTTTCCTGAGACGTAGTCGTATTGTCATCAGAGCTACAGCCAAAAAACAGCAATAAAACCAGCAAAGGGAAATAGGAGTTTTTCATGGAAATTTTTTCTTTCAGACCTTAAAATTAAGAAATAGTTTAGTCGGGATTTTGTTTATTTTTTATTTCTTTGGAATTATAAAAGTTAACTTTGTAAAAAAGGCGCTCATGAAAAGGATTCTCGTTATTGTATGTTTAATGCTCATCGCGACAGGTTGCCATCAGGAAATAAAGCCTTCGGATATTTCCAGAATCAATGGCTATTGGGAAATCGAAAAGGTCGTCCTGCCCGACGGGGAAAAGAAGGAATACAAAATCAATGAAACGATTGATTATTTCGAATTCAAGGACAACAAAGGTTTTCGCGCCAAAGTCACACCGCAGTTTGATGGGAAATACCTCCAAAACGGCCATATCGAAAGAATCGAAGTCACATTCGAAGACGGAAAAACGTTCCTGAATTATGCTACTGAATACACCCAATGGAAAGAAGAACTTATCGAACTCAACGATAAAAACCTGGTGCTGAAAAACGAGAACAAACTCGAATACCATTATAAAAAACCAACGCCTTTCACGGTCAAATAGCATGGCAAAAAGACTCAGCAACGAAAGCCCAATCGGCGACATCCTGAAGGAAATCATCCAGGCCAACAAACTACAGCCCGGAATGGACCAGATTTCTGTAAAAGATGCATGGAAAAACCTGATGGGCAATGGCGTCAACAGCTATACGAGAAATGTAGTTTTAAAAGGCAGCACGCTTTACGTTGAACTCACATCAGCCGTATTGCGTGAAGAGCTCAGCTATGGCAAAGATAAAATCATTAAGATGATCAATGAGGAATTGCGGCGGGATGTCGTGAAGGAAGTGGTTTTGAGGTAGGTTTCTGAGACACGCTGCGCTTTTAGATTTTTAGACGCGCTTCGCTTTTAGTATAAAAAAATCCCGCTTCAATTCGAAACGGGATTTTAAATCATTCTGATAATCCAAAGCGCAGCGCGTCTGAAAATCTAAGCCGAAGGCGTCTAAAAGCACAGCGCGTCTAACTAAAACTGCTCTCTTCCTGCAAAATGAAATGCACCTTCAATCGCTGCATTCTCATCGCTGTCAGATCCGTGAACGGCATTTTCGCCAATCGATTTCGCATATTTCTTACGGATTGTTCCTTCAGCAGCGTCTGCAGGGTTTGTCGCCCCAATCAAAGTCCTGAATTCCTCAATCGCATTCTCTTTCTCAAGGATTGCAGCCACAATCGGGCCTCTTGACATAAATTCAACCAACTCTCCGTAAAACGGACGGGCAGCGTGAACTGCATAAAATGCTTTCGCATCAGCCTCAGTCAATTGTGTCAATTTTAGGGAAACGATTTTAAAACCGCCTTCCGCAATCATATTTAAAATTCCCCCGATATGCCCAGCTTCAACCGCATCAGGCTTAATCATTGTAAAAGTTCTGTTCGTAGCCATTTTGTTTTTTTTAATTCCGTGCAAAAGTAAGGCGAAGAAACCGAATATAAAAGTGAATTCTTTCCCAATTTTTAGAAGCACAACTTTGTCGCTCATAGCGAGTTTCGTCCCGCTTTCTGTTGCAATCTTTTTAGGATTTGCCTTGCGCCCGCTTCAGGCGAATCCTAAAAAGGATTTTCACGTCAATCGGGGCTAAACCTCATTTCATCGTTTTCTTTCAACAAAAAAATCCCCTGCTGAAAAGCAGGGGAAATCTTCCTCAAAATTTATACAAACTAACTAAACTGCTTTAATCAATTTTATGGTTTAACCACAGATTATTAGAATTACCAACGAATGTAATAGAAAAATTGGTTCTGAGAATTTTATATCAGAAAATAAGGTTACTAAAACGTTTTCGTGTTGAAAACTTTATGAGAAGTGAAATGTTTTAGATAAAAAAATGGAAAATTCTTATCTATTGAACGACAATATTGAATTTATCTTCGAGTGGTTTTAATTCTTCAAGCAATTTTTCAATCAAGCCATTTCCGCTCTGGAGATAAAATTCCGAGAAATTGGCAAACCGTTCCTGAAGGCTGTGGTTTGGAAACAATTCTTCCTGAAGATCGGCAACGCGCTGCAAAGCATCGGCATATTTTTTCTTTTCGGCCTTGAGCAATCTTTTCTCAAGATTTTCAAGTCCTTTAATTTGCTTGGCTTCCTGTGCTTTTACAGCGCCTGAAAAGGAACTGTCGGTTTTGGCCGCCATATCGTTCAGTTGGTCAAACTGTTGTTTCAAAAATGTCTTTTGCGAAGAGAAATCCAATTCGAATTCAGAATATGCCTTGATTTTTTTATTGGCCAATTCCTGCGGCTTTAAGAATAAGTCGCTCCAGCTGAGTTTGAGTTTGTCTGCTTTTTTTGCCTGTTTTTCTGTAGCCAAAAGCACTGAATTCCGAAGCAGTAAAATTGGGAACGCAACGCCTACAGCATCAAAATAAGATTTGAGTTCCAGCCAATAGGCGATTTCGCCGCCGCCGCCGATATAACTGAGATTCGGCAAAATCACTTCCTGGTATAACGGCCGCATAATGACATTCGGGCTGAATTTCGCAGGATGCTGTTCCAATTCCGACAGCATTTCATGTTCCGAAAATTGCTGTTGCGTATTGTTTACCACATATTTCCCATCCTGCAGGATAATGCGCTCCCGCAAATTGTCGTCCATATAAAACAGGTTGATTTCCCTAGGATTGACCTGGATGTTATAATCGGCCAGCTTTTCGATGCTTTCCTGAACTTTTTTATGAGAAGTCTGTTGCAGCAATTCTTCTTTTACAAACGGAATAAACTGCCGCTTCAAATCGGCATTGTCGGCATCCAGAATCACCAATCCATATCTGCCGAACAATTCGTTGGCTAAAAAACGCGTCGCATCGGTTAAATTGTCATGCGATAAATAGGCTTGGCGGAACATCCTTCTTATTTCATCCGCGTTGATTCCCGAGCCCAATTCCAGGCTTAAAATGCTAAAGAATTCTTCCAATCCATCAGTAGACAATCTTCCAACCGGCCCGGCGCTTTCCTTGTGCCACCTGAATTTTTT
>DATHKH010000171.1:0-9101 GCA_035286325.1 Flavobacterium sp. | reverse complement strand
TGTGTATGCCGATCGCACCTTCATCATCCGGAGCGACGAAGTTTTTGCTTCTTAACATGCTGCCCAATTCACTCGAAAATTTTTCAGATTCCGCCAAAGCCTCATCATAATTGTCGTGCTTCTTTAGCGTATAAAACATATTGTTGATGTTTGTCCCAAGCCCGAAAACATTCTGCGCGGTTGTAATCGGCAAATAAGCCCTTGCTTCCTCGCGCTCTCCGCCCGGATCGGTAAAAACACCAACGACCTTAAACGGGATACCATTGATCGTAAGCTGTTTGCCAATCGGATTTTCTTCCTTAAACAGATCTTGTTTTAGCTTTTCCCCGATGATGGCGATTTTTTCAAAATTATCGACATCGTTCGCATTGATAAACCTGCCGCTTGTCATGGTCATGTTTTCGACTGCCTGCATACCTGGGTTTACGCCGCGAAATTGGTAATTTCCCGTTTCTTTTTTGTAGGCATAAGCCGCATTCCAATAGCTATAACTCAAGCCTTTGACGACAATTTCCTTATCGAATTTCTGGTTTGCCAATTCATAATCACTGTTGTGCAATTGGACAAACCGGCCCGGATTCATGCCTTTATATTCTTTGGTCGTGACATTTGACCATATTTCAATAAGTCCTGTCGCATCGCGCTCAAACTGTTTTTGGATGCCATTTTGCAATCCTTGCCCGGCGCCAAGCAAAATTACGAGAATGAATATTCCGGACGCGACAGAAATCCCCGTCAGAAACGTACGGAGTTTATTATTGGCTATTGCCTCAAATATTTCCTGCCAGCGCTCGATGTTAAACATAAGATGTTGCCCTTTGTTGTATAATCATTTTATCGTCTATGATCAATCCATCTTTTAAAATCACGTTCCTTTTGCACATTGCGGCAATATCCGGTTCGTGTGTGACAATCAGGATGGTTTTCCCTTCGTCGTTGATTCCCTGGATAAGTTCCATGACTTCATAAGAAGTTTTAGTATCCAAAGCACCGGTTGGCTCATCGGCCAATAAGACTTTTGGATGTGAAGCCATCGCCCTTGCAATCGCGACACGCTGTTTTTGTCCGCCCGAAAGTTCGCTTGGCAAATGGTGCGAATGCGTTTCCAAACCCACTTTCTTAAGGTAGTCCATTGCGATTTCGTTGCGCTCTTTTCGTTTTATGCCTTGGTAATACAATGGCATCGCGACATTGTCGAGCGCGCTTTTGTAACCGATAAGATTGAAGGATTGGAATACGAAACCAAGGAATTTGTTTCGGTATTTTGATGCGATGGTTTCATTGAGTTTTTTGATTGGAATGCCATCGAGGATATAACTGCCTGAATCGGCTTCGTCGAGGATTCCGAGAATATTGAGCAACGTTGATTTTCCTGAACCCGATGAACCCATAATCGCTACGAGTTCGCCTTCTTTAACACTGAAGTTGATGCCTTTTAAAACGTGAAGCGATGAAGCGCCAGTTTTGTAAGATTTATGCAAGTCGGAAATTTCAATCATACGGTTAGATTTTGAGCAATTTAATTATATCGAAACCAATTATTAATAAAAAAATGTTAACCTTTTTTAACAGTAACAATCTTATAAGACTGAAATTTAAACGATTTGTTACAGGCGTTCGCAATTATATCGGGCGATTTCATAATTTTGCAGCTGAAATCAAAAAGCCATGTTGAAAACCAATTCCTTATTAACTTATATCATTGCTGTTTTATTGCTTTCGGGCTGTTCTTCAACGCAAAAAATCGCGGCTTTGAAGCCCGAACCGGACGACGCGTCGCCATTGGTTTATGAAAACGCGGTTTCGTTTATCGACCTTCCGATTACGATCAAGCTGAAAGACATTGAAAACCAGACCAACAAATTCATGACCGGCTTGGTCTATGAAGACAATAACATTACCGACGACGATATTGAGATGAAAATCTGGAAGCTCGCGCCGATTCAAATACAGAATGAAAACGGGAAAATCAAGACCGTGCTTCCGCTGAAAGCGACTATCAAATACCGGATTGGAACGGACAGATTGGGCGTCGACCTTTATAACGTCCGCGAATTTAATTTAAATGGAAATGTAACGCTGATCAGTGATGTTGGCCTGACCAATTGGAAAATGACGACCGCCACAAACTTAAAATCATTGGATTGGAACGAAAGCCCGACCACGATTGTCTTTGGAAAAAATGTTCCGATTACGTATCTCATCAATCCGACGATCAAGCTTTTCAAATCGAAAATCGAGAAAAGCATCGACAACGCCATTGCCAAATCGATGGATTTCAAGCCGAATGTCCTTGATGCGCTCGAGAAAATCTGCCAGCCATTTGAAATGAGCGAAACCTACCAGAGTTGGCTCCGCGTTGTCCCGATAGAATTGTACACGACGGACGCCGAAATCAAAAAAGAAAACATCAACCTTGAAATGGGAATGAAGTGCTTGATTGAAACGCTGGTCGGACAGAAACCTGCATCCAAATTCGACCGGACTGCCATCGTATTGAAACCGGTTGCGAAAATGCCGAACCAGATTACCGCCAATATTGTCGCCATTTCGACTTATGACGACGCTTCGAAAATCATGACGAAGAATTTTGCCGGGCAGGAATTTGGTTCCGGAAGCCGCAAAGTCACAGTCCAGAATGTCGCCATCTGGCACAAAGACGGAAAAATGGTCATTGCTTTGGACATGCTGGGCAGTTTGAACGGGACGATTTATCTGGCGGGATTTCCACAATACAATAATGAAACAAAGGAAATCTTTTTTGACAAACTCGATTATGCATTGGATACGAAAAGCAGGCTCGTCCGCACGGCAAACTGGCTGATGTCGGGTTATGTTTTGAAGAAAATCCAGGAAAGCTGCCGGTATTCGATCAAGCCAAACCTCGAAGAAGGCAAACAAAACATGCAGAAATACCTCAAGAATTACTCCCCGATGCCGGGCGTTTTCGTCAATGGCGTCATGGATGACATCCAATTCCAGAAAATCCAGCTGACCAATAAGGCGATTATCGCTTTTGTAAAAGTGAATGGCAATGTCAATGTCAATGTTGACGGGTTGAAGTAATTATTTTTTGATCAGTTTCTTTCCCGTTTTATAAACGAAATAACCGATTACGGCGACCAGAATATACGGAATCGCCATCAGATAAACTATCCCGTCGTTGACTGCTGCGGCTTTGGTCGTGTTGCCTTCTCCTTCAAGCGCGGCACGGCACATCGCACATTGCGCTTGAATTGCAAGAGGAAAGAAGAAAGAAGTAAGGACCAAGACTATTGTCAATCTTACTTTTCTGCTTTGTCTTCGCTTTTGCCCCGCCGATTCGGGATTGGTTCTTGATTTTTTACTGAACATAATATGGGGAAATCATCAAATAAACGACAACGCCGGTAATAGCAACATAAAGCCATAATGGATAAGCGATTCTGGCAATTTTTTTATGCCTGTCGAAATTTTCTGCCAATGCCCTGACATAAGAAATCAACACCAGCGGGATAATGGCGATCGACAGGATAATATGCGAAATCAAAATGAAAAAATAAATAAACCGCACCACAACAATGTCACTTCCAAATTTGGTCGCATCCGCTGTCATGTGATACGCGATGTACATCACGAGAAACAAAACCGAAAGGACAATGGCCGATGTCATCAGTTTTTCATGCAGTTTCCTGTTTCCGTTTTTAACCGCTCTTACGGCAAGAATCAGGACAACGGCGGTAATTCCGTTTATCGTTGCGTAAATCGGCGGCAGGAATGAAAGCGGCTGCGTCTGGACGCCGAAATCTTTCAATCGGACAGAAAACAACACGGCCACAGCCAAAGGAATGGCGATGGAAATTAAAATGATGAATTTGTTGAATTTCTTTTCGGCGGCGATATTCTCCATGCTATTCGTTTAATAAAATTTTAATGTCTTTTTTAATGGCATTTACGCCTGGTTGTTCAATTCCGTCATAATACAAAATCGGGTTGTGGTATTCGTCTTTGCGGCAGCGGATGTTGCCTTTTTTGTCAATCAGTGCAAACAATCCGGAGTGTTCGAAACCCGCAGGAATTTTAGGATTCAGTCCCGCATACAAATTAAAGCCTTTATTGGCAAGATTCAGGATGTATTGCTGGTCGCCGGTCAGGAAATGCCAGTTCGATGATTTAGCGCCCAATGTTTCAGCATGTGCTTTTAAAACCGCCGGCGTATCGTGATTCGGGTCGATAGAGACAGACGCGATCCCAAAATTCGGGTTGCCGAAAAAAGTGTTCTGGATGTCAACCATATTCAGGTTCATTTTTGGGCAAATCGTCGGACAGGTCGTAAAGAAAAATTCGACGACATAGACTTTCCCCAAATAATCGGCATTGGAAATTTTCTTGTTGTTCTGGTCGGTCAATTCAAATTTTGGCGCCGGCCCGATGACCATCAGCGTCGTGTCAATCGGTTTGTCGGCGGAAACCCTGTCAAGCCTGTCACCTTTGACGATGTCGTTGTTCTGGTATCTTTTTACGATTTCAGGGATGACCAAAATCCCGAAAACCAGGATGACAAACGAAATCCAGATGTATGATTTGTTTTTTAGCATGGCGAATGGTTTAAAGTTCCTTTGTCGCGTTGTGGTTTTTTTTCAGCGCAGCGCGGTATTCATAGAGGATAATCTTGAAATCATCCAGCATTTCGTTGCTGATATCCGATGGATGAAATGTATCATAACCTTCTTTGTATTCTTTTTTGTCCTTTCTGCCGCGAAGGTTTCTTTCCTTGTCGACGATATAGACATTTGATGTTCCGGTATTGGCATCGAGTTCCCCTTTTAATTTCATTCCGGCATAAAAATTCCGGATGTCTTCGGGAGTGGCAAAAATAAAATGCCATTGCGTCATATCTGCAATCCTGCCCAATTGGTCGGAAATGGATTGCACGTCTTTTTCTGTACCCATCGGGCAAATGGTGACAAACTGCAAATCCTTGAATTCGTGATAACGCTCGTACACTTTCTGGTGCAGGTTAAAAAGGTTGCCGCGATTCTTCAATACTTCGGAACCGCCAAAACCCAAAATGGTAATCTTATTGTTTAATGATACCGTTTCATTGTTCAATCCATGCCATTGCCCGAAGTCGGGAATGCTTTTGGTAAGTGTCGGCAATTTGGTAAAACTGTTTATTCCCGAAGCAAAGAAAAGATAGGCAACAATCGGCAGGACAAACAAGATGAAAAGGACTGCATTTTTTTTCATTAGAATGATGCAAGTATTGAAGTGCAAAAATAAAAAAAGACGGTCAAAAACCGTCTTTTATGAATTAATATGTTGTTAAAAATTCCATTTTATGGTGGAAGTCCTAAAAACCTCGTAAATATAATCGGCCTCAACCAAGAGGATGAAAAGCAAATATAAGACTAGGAAAACGACTGAAGATACGACTGCCCATCTCAAGCTGGCTTTTTCGCCTTCCATGTGCATGAATGCCCAGATGATGTAATAAGCTTTGACAATCGTCAGGGTGATGAATATCCAGTTCAGCAAATTCATGCTCAGGAAATTGTGCATATGCAGGAATTCAGGTTTGATGATTCCCAGATAGACCTCAACAGTTGTGATGATTGATAAAAGTCCGAAAACAAACCAAATCCTCTTTGTATTAGAAACGTGCTCGTGTGACATGATAATAACTTTTTGTAATTAGACGAGATAGAAAAATGTAAATACGAAAACCCAAACCAAATCCACAAAGTGCCAGTACAACCCGACTTTCTCGACCATTTCGTAGTTTCTCCTTTTTTCATACGTTCCCGAAACAACGTTCAGGAAGATGATGCAATTGATGATTACCCCTGAAAATACGTGGAATCCGTGGAAACCTGTAATGAAGAAGAAGAAATCTGCAAACAGTTTGCTTCCGTATTCATTCCTTTTCAGGTTCGCGCCTTCCACAACCAAATGCGCATTGTCGAGCATTTTTTGTGATTCGGCCCTGGTCAATATTTCTTTGTGCTTGACTTTATTCAAGCCCGATTGCAATCTTGTGTCTTTTAAATCTTCGGCTGTGCCTTGGTAAATCCTTTCGGTCCTGATCAGGATTTCGGGATGTGCCGCGAAACCAGCCTGAACTTCGGCTACGGAAAGGCTTGGCAATGAACCTTCTTCCTGGAACCACAAACCGTTGCTTCTTTTCAGTTCGGCGCGTTCTTCAGGTAGGCTTGCGGCAAAATCTGCCAATGCGATCCTTTTTCCAGTGTTGTCAACGAATTGCAGCAAGCTTCCGCCTTTGGTTTCAATTGCGCCATATTCCCCTTTGATGAAGTTTTTCCATTCCCAGGCTTGCGAACCGACGAATATCAAACCACCGATAATGGTCAGGAACATATAAAAAGCGACTTTCTTTTGCTTCAAATGGTGTCCGGCATCAACTGCCAATACCATTGTCACCGACGAGAAAATCAGGATAAACGTCATTAACGCCACATAATACATCGGAGCAGATACCCCGTGCATAAATGGGAAGTGGGTAAAGACTTCTTCCGCCAATGGCCATGTTTCAATAAATTTAAATCTTGAGAACCCATAAGCCGCCAAAAATCCCGAGAAAGTCAAGGCATCAGATACGATAAAAAACCACATCATCAATTTGCCATAATTGGCTCCCATAGGCTCGTTTCCGCCGCCCCAGGTTTTTTCACCGCTATTTACAGTAGTTGTCGCTTCCATATAAAAAGTTGCTGTTAAAAGTTCCCAAATTTACGTTTTTTTCTTATTTAAAGAAATATAAAAATAAAAACAAATAGATCCACAGAAAATCAAGAAAGTGCCAGTACATCGCACCCAGTTCAATTCCAAGGGTTTGTGAGGAGTTATATTTTTGTTTAAAATGATTATAAATTATGACCAAAAGCGAAATCATTCCGCCAAAAAGGTGCACCAGGTGCGCTCCGGCAACGACATACACGAATGTCGATGTGATTTTACTTCCCGGGCCAGTCACATAGTAACCCATGGCTATCAATTGGCTGAAGCCCTTGAACTGCAGGACCGCAAACAAAATACCCAACGCCAAGGTAGCCAAAAGCAAGAAAGTAACCGCGCCCCTATTGTCTTTTTGTATTGCTTTTTTTGCGAGGAAAAAAGTGATGCTGCAGCAAATGATTACGGCCGTACTTGCAAAAAATGCGCTTGGCATCTGAAAATCCCTCAACCAGTCGGCACGCGATTTACTGACGACGAATGCGCTCGTCAATCCCGCAAACATCATCGTCATGCTGACCATTGCAAACCCAAGAATCAATTTGTATGACCTGTCCGAACGGGCTTTGTGCTCTTCGGGCGTCATTGTTTCCATTTTCACCATTATCTTAAAAATTTATCAACTATGTATATCAATTGGAGCAGCGTAATATAGGAAACGCTGACCAGCATTAATGCTTTCGCAGCTTTTGACGTGCGTTGCTGGTATAATTTCACCGCAAAAAACAACATCCACAATCCCAATAAAAAAACCAGAACGGCCGCAACCGGCGAAATATGGAGTTTTCCTGTATAACCCAGAACCGGCAACAGCGAGGCGATAATCAGCCAGACGGTATATAAAATCGTTTGCAAAGCAGTCGAAGTATCTTTTTTCCCGGTCGGCAACATAAAAAATCCCGCCTTTTCATAATCGTCGTATAAAAACCAGCCGATCGACCAGAAGTGCGGAAACTGCCAAAAGAATTGTATCAAGAATAAAGTCCCGGCCTCAATCCCAAAATTTCCCGTTGCCGCAACCCAGCCCAACATAAACGGAATCGCACCTGGAAAAGCGCCGACAAAAACCGACAAAGGCGTTACCGTTTTCAGCGGCGTGTAAAGGCTTGTGTAAAGAAAAATCGAAATCGCGCCGAACATCGCCGTTCTCGGGTTGATCATATACAACAATACAATCCCGATGACCGTCAATATCCCCGCAATAATCAGCGCTACATTTGCACTCATTCTTCCCGATGGCACCGGGCGGTTTTTGGTTCGGTCCATCAACGCGTCGAGGTCTTTTTCAATGACCTGGTTGAATGCGTTCGATGCGCCAACCATGCAATAGCCGCCAATGGCAAGCATCGCCAAAATGCGCCACGAAAATGGATGGTCGCCATCAAAACCCAATAAATAACCGGCAATCGAAGAAAACAAAACGCTTACCGCAAGCCCAGCCTTGGTGATTTGCTTAAAATCGGTAAAAACGGCCCGTATGGAAAAGGATTTTGCAGCAGCGTTCAATGGGGTTTGCATTTTCAGGTTTAAAACTGGCGCAAAGATAGTTCAAAGTTGCAGAGTTGCAAAGTGCGGAAGTTGCAAAGTTTGAATAAAATTTTGATGGAATTTCACGGCCGCGTTAGGGATAATAGCAAAGCGCCGTGCGCTGCGGATAGCCCGAGCCGAAGGCAACGCCCAAAAAACCTAGTAAATCTGGGATTTCAACTGCTCCCTAATAATCAAAATACCAATTAAACACATCACATCTCAAACCAACCGTAAACCACGTCGTGTTGTCCTTGAATGTCGCTGCCGTTTCCTGCATCGGATCGAAGTTGCGCATGATCAGGCTGCCAAAAAGCTTCATGTTCGTAGAAGGATTTACTAAATAGCCAACCTGGATGTCGGCGATGAAAACCGTCGTCTTATTGCCTTGCCCGACTTTTACGCCCGTGTCAAACGGCCTGTTTTCATTGTAGTTTTTATAAATATTGCCACCGTAGTTGAAACTGTTCTCGGCCGTGTCAAAATCAAGCCCGCGTTCCCCAAAAGTGATTTTCGCATCGGCATAATAACGTCCGTTATGGTAACGTGCAATCGCAATAAATTCGCGAAAATTCCCGCCCCATTGGTGGCCAAGGCTTTGGTTGTTGTGCCCGTAATTGGTCAATGGATCGCTGTGTGCGTAAACATACGGACGGACATGGTTGTATTCCAGTTGCAGCAACAGGTTTTTGATGTGGAACGCATTGAAATATTTCGCGCCCAACTGGTAGCCGTATTTGTTTTTCCAGCTGTTGTCGCCGCCTTTGATGTCGCCCAAAGAAAACTCGTCCAATAAAAACTGCCCATAAACATTGACGCTGTTGTTGACTTTGTATTTTCCT
>DATHKH010000170.1:0-30128 GCA_035286325.1 Flavobacterium sp. | reverse complement strand
GTGGTTTTTATTTCCGAATTCCTGCATAAAACTGCCGCTGAGGCTTTCAACGAGAATAAATACGACATTCTTATTTTCGGCAGAAGACAATGAATCCCGAATGCGCCTGTGTATCGAAAAACCTTCTGAAGTGAATTGGCTGTTCGGTGCTGCCAGTTTTTTCCTGATCAAGCGAAATGCCTGTTCATTCTTGGCCGAGGTGTAAAATGTGTTGTAATCCATGCGGTTGTTGCGCACAGCAGCAAAAAAGGAATAGATTCCCGACTTTGATATTTCAGAATTGTAACGATTGGCCGACCATTCCGCGTCATTATTCGTGATGACAGAACTAAAGAACGCAATAATAATAGTTCCGATTGCAAGTACAAGAACGCGCTCAGACACCAACGGTTTTTCGGAAAATGTCCTTGCAAAAACCTTTCTCCTGTAAAAGAAAAAATAGACAAGAAATGTGATTAGTGCTACGCCGCCAACCAGCAATGGCAGCGGATAAGACTGTTGGATATTGGCTACGACCTCGTGCGTATAAATGAGGTAGTCGACAGCAATGAAATTAAATCTTGTGCTGAATTCGTCCCAAAAAGTAATCTCTGCAAAAAAAGTGAAGACTAGAATGAAAATGATTAATACTGTAAAGAAATGGACGAAAATCCGGTCAAACCACGAGCCGATGAATTTATCAGGGAGCAGACTGTAATATAAAATCGGCGGAAATGCGATAAATCCGACGGCGCCAACATCGAATAACAATCCGGTGACCAATGTCCGGATTACATCTATAATATTCCACGAAACCTCATTGTATTCCAGACCGAAAAAAATGAGGCGAAGAAATAATGAAGTCAGGAGAAACCATTTGATGAAAATAAAAAGAAGTGAAAATCTTCCTGAAAATGCTGCGATTTTGGGCATGTATACAATTTTCGACAAAGGTCAAAAATCATTTCACCTACTCGCTTAAGGTTGGCTTAAGACCAACTTAAAGTTCCCTTAAGATTTGACAAACACCAATTGCGTTTGATTGCCATCAGACAGCAAAAGCGCATTATCCTTGATCTCATACTTGGTGATCGACTGTAGTGCTTGCAGAAATGCAGGTTCTTTATTTTCGGGCATACACGACATTTTCGTCGTAATGAGGTCATTGAATTTAATATGGTTTCCTTCAGTAATGTCGAGTTTGCCTTTCAGTCTGTTGCATCCTGCAAAACCCGTGAATTGCCCAATGTTGATATGCAAATCCATGTACGGCAATTCTTTTCCAAAATCACCCGGCACAACTGTTTTACCTTTTATTTGCTGCAAAGTCCACGGCACATTCAGGCGGCTGTCAAGGACATAATTGCCACAGCCTTTCAATATCTTAAAATCTTTGTCTGCAGTCTTTTTTATGGCGACTTTTACGAGATGAAGATAAACAGTTTCGGTAACATCATCCGAGCATTTTCCATCATATACAGTGACTTCAAGATCATTGGCTTTGGATTTTGACCGATAGATCTTCGAATCGCCTTCACCTTTGACTGCCGTAGCGTAAGGCACTGAAAAACTTTCTTCTTTATTGTCGGAAATATAGCGGATTTGTTTCTCTGACATTTCCAGTGACCAAGACGAATCTATTCCTTTGACCTTGAAAAAGGGTTCAGCGCTTTCCGTCGCTGCCTTTTCGCCCTTTTTTGGCTCTTTTTGTGGAGGCGTTTCGATTTTGTCAACGATATGATAAGTAACCGGCCCGTTGTCGACTGCTTTTTTACTGCATGAAAACAGCATCAGTAAAATGAACGGCAAAATAAATTGGGGTTTCATAGTGGTTTGGTTTTTAAAGCATTCCATTATACTTGCGGACAAACCATTCGGAACACAGCGAAAGGGAGATGATAACCAACAGCCAAATCCAGTCTGCCAAAGGGATTTTCCGGACGATTGTC
Organism: Flavobacterium sp.; assembly: GCA_035286325.1. Classification (GTDB taxonomy): domain Bacteria; phylum Bacteroidota; class Bacteroidia; order Flavobacteriales; family Flavobacteriaceae; genus Flavobacterium. The sequence continues at coordinate 28,200 of DATHKH010000170.1, read as the reverse complement.
TTTTGGATGGCTTTGTAATTCTCGTTCTCAAGCAGCTTTTTGATGAGTTCATCGGCTTGGTTTGGCAGGTACGTTTTGCCCTGTGTCAAAGCGGCAAGTTGGTTTAGTTTGGCCAAATCCGGATTTACGAATTGCTTTTCAATATCAAAATCCAGGATTTCAAATGAACCGTTATAAGTAGTATTCGAATTGAGCTCCTTTACAGAAAAACTATATTTTCCGGCAGAAAGCCCATCGAGATTCGCCTTAAAGCTGTTGGTGGCCTTTAGCAAATCATATTTTTTCGCCTGCTTGGTTTCTTTATTGGTTACAGTGATTGACAACCGGGCTTTGTCATCCAATTCATAATTTTTGTTGAAATACTGCGCCGTGATTTCAATCGCTTCGCCTGAATTGTAAAAATTTTCATGGGTAACGACAAGCGATTTTCGTTTATTGTCGGAGGCGAGATATTGGATGGTTTTGTCAATAAAGATATCGAATTTTTCAAACGAACGATTGTCGACATGGTCTTGGAGTCGCCATTTCCAGATATTTTCACCCAAAAGAAATGCGGTTCTTTTCCCTTGATTTTCAGAAAAAGCCAACAATGGTGCATTCGTTGGGATATTCCTGATCCTTGAAGACAACAGCACATTCACATTTTCATTGGACGTAACAGTCCCAAACGCATTTTCCAGCGGTGGGAAATTGCCAAAGCCGATGTCGTCCAATGCGAAAAGGTTGAATTGCGTACTGAAATCGGCAATATAATCTTCCTTTTGGCTGCTCATTTTAAATACCAGGCTGTTTTGCTGCTGGTTTAAAAAGTTGAAATCCGTATCCGTTCCGGTAATAATCCAGGTGTTGACTTTTGCGGATTGGTTGTTTTCAAAAACCGTTTTAAAAGCGGCATTCGGTTGGTATAAAATCAAAATGTTATAATCACGCAAGTCTTTGATTTCAGACGGTTTAAGAATCGTTACTTTACGTTGTGCATTATTTTCAATGCTGCGTTTCAATGCGCCAATATCCGGGTGGTTCAATGCAGAAACAATAGCGACTTCCGTTTTTTGGTCTATGATTTCGACTGCAAAATTCTTGATGTTGTTATAGGTATTTTTCTCAGTTTCTTTTGAGGTTACCGAAGCCTTAAAAACCTGCAGCCCTACATTGTTTGCAGGCAACAGCAAATTGATGACTGCCGATTTTTTAGACGTGGAAAAAGAAACGGATTGCTTTTCCAACACTGAATTGCCTTGCTGAATGCTGAAATCGGCCGTGATGCTTTTCGTTCCTGAATATTGCAGAAAAACCTCGACAGGAAATTTGTTCTTATGGAATGCATATTTATTGACATTCAGATGGCTGATTTTCAGGTCAAGAAAAGTCGTCGTATCGCCCAATACCAAAGGATAGACTTTATTATTGGCGTCAAAACTATAGACATAATCATTTCCTGATGTCTGGTTTCCGTCGGTGATCAGGATGGTTGGGAAGCTTTTGTTCTTGTTGATGCTTTTGAGGTTTTTGGCGACTTCTTCAATATTGGTCTGCTTTCCTTTAAAATCAGGTTTGTCGGCCAGGGCAAATTCATTGTCGAATTGGTAAGCCTGGACATCAAATTTGTCCTGCAAATCCTTATTGGAAACCAATTTGTCATAAAGCCGCATTGCTGTGGCGTCGGCTTTCAGTTCTTTTATCGAACCCGAATTGTCCAATACAATCGGCAATGGCGCTTTTTCGGTTTCATAAGTGCTTCTCGAAACGACGGGATTGATGAGCAGCAACAGCAACCCAAAGATCGAAACAAAACGAAGCAAAGCCAGAAACAGGTTGATTTTATTCCTGTTTCCGGCTTTGAAAATATAGTGGTAAAATGACAATCCGCCAGCTAACAATACTGATAATAAGAGCAATAGGATTGTGGACGATGTCATAATTAGTAGTAGCAATAAAAAAATAAATATACTAATAATTACGCGGCATTCACAACCAAAAAAACCTAATTTTTTATCAGTTTTGTACGCGTTTAAAATCCTGTCTCTTCCAATGATTCAATGATATATAAACCGGAAGACAGTTCCGACGGAAAACTTCCTGAAGATGCCGTTACCGCAAACGTATTCGTGCCAAAAGTCACGCCCGTACCGGCAAGGCCACCGACAATAATCTTGTTTCCCGCCGGTTCATACCATCGCCGGATGTTGCCACCGTATAAGCACCAAGTGTCATACTGCCCTGGAACCGGCCTGTTGCATAAACATTCCCTGAATTGTCGGTGGCGATGTCAATAACCTGCCTCCAGGCGAATAAGTCGCTTTTGTGGAAATTTCAGCCCAATCCCAGTCGGAGCCCAATTGTGCATTGGAATGCAATGCCGTAAAAATAAGTGCTGCTACTAAAGTGATTTTTCTCATGATGTTGTTTTTGACAAATGTCAGTACAAACCAGCCATTGGGAAATACGTATAGTTTCGTATTTTCATGAAAAAAGCCACTAATTTCTTAGCAGCTTTTTAGTATTGTCATGAATTGTAGTGGAATGCCCTAGCCCTGATAGAAGTGGAAATCCTTTTGAGGCTTTTCGCCGAAAAAGATTAAAACGGATAGCAGGAAACAGCTCCTGGAAATTATTATGTCAGCATTCCGCCATCAACGTTCATCACTTGTCCTGTCACGTAAGCGCTCAAATCTGAGGCTAAGAACAGACATGCATTTGCGACGTCTTCAGTTGTTCCGCCGCGTTTCAACGGAATGGAATCTCTCCAGCCCTGAACCACGTCTTCATTGAGTTTTGCGGTCATTTCGGTTTCGATGAAACCCGGCGCAATTGCGTTGCAGCGGATATTTCTTGAACCCAATTCAAGTGCGACTGATTTCGTAAACCCGATCACGCCCGCTTTTGAAGCCGCATAATTCGCCTGTCCGGCATTGCCCTTCACGCCCACGACCGAACTCATATTGATGATCGAACCCGAGCGTTGCTTTAAAAATGTCTTTTGGATCGCCTTGGTCATGTTGAAAACCGACTTCAGGTTGACGTTGATGACTTTGTCAAAATCTTCTTCCGACATGCGCATCAAAAGGTTATCCTTGGTGATTCCGGCATTGTTGATCAGGATGTCAACCGTTCCGAATTCGGCTATAACAGCATCGACAAATGCCTGCGCCTGGTTGAAATCGGCGGCATCGGATTGATAGCCTTTGGCTTTGATTCCGGTAGCGTTGAGTTCGTTTTCCAAAGCCATCGCCGATTCGGCCGATGAGCTGTACGTGAATGCGACGTTTGCGCCGTGCTTGGCAAAAATTTCAGCGATTCCTTTTCCGATTCCGCGGCTGGCGCCAGTAATGATGGCTGTTTTTCCTTCGAGTAGTTTCATGGATAAGTTAGTTTGTCTTTTTTATTAGTAGCTGATCCTGCTATCCGTTTCAATCTTTTGTTTCATTGCATTGCACAAAAGGATTTCCACTTTTATCAGGGCTAAAACAGAGGCCAAATATAAGCATTTACAATTTCAATTGGAAATTTCGCTTAAAAAGCAACATTCCATTTTGGAAGCCTGCCGTTTTCAGCCAGGAAAATCTGCAGGATTTGGCCTTCGACGAATGTTGGGATGACTTTGGTTTTGGCATTGAAAGTCTCAAACCAGAACACTTCAAGCGTGTCCATTTTTTCGAGTTTCATTTGCGCAGGCCAGGAATATTTACGTCCCGTTTTTGCAAATTGGTGGCCATTGACGATTTTGTCGTACAATCCGCCATTTTTGCTTTTTAACGTACCGTCGTTTTGTACGGTTCCGGTCGAGCCGACCATAATCAGTTCTTTTTCTTCACCATTGACATTGTAGACAAGGAAAATGCCGCTTCCGGTTTCGGTCGCGTTGCAAGCTGTTTCGAGGCTGTCATCGATATTGAAAAGGAAACTGTTTTTGGTTTTGAACTTTGTTAATTCTTTATACATATTCTTGAGTATTACTGATTTATAAAAAAATACCCTACGAAAATCGCAGGGTACTTTCATTTATTTGGCGTTTGGGATTATCCCAAAACTTCTTTTACTTTCTTTCCAATTTCCGCTGGTGAATCGACAACGTGGATGCCGCATTCCCTCATAATTCTCTTCTTCGCTTCGGCTGTATCGTCGGCACCGCCAACAATCGCTCCTGCATGGCCCATGGTTCTTCCTTTTGGCGCAGTTTCCCCAGCGATGAACCCAACGACAGGCTTGCGGTTTCCATCAGCTTTGATCCATTTGGCTGCATCTGCTTCGAGTTGGCCACCGATTTCACCAATCATGACGATGCATTTCGTTTCAGGATCGTTCATCAACAATTCCACTGCTTCTTTGGTTGTCGTTCCGATAATCGGATCACCGCCAATTCCAATCGCAGTCGTGATTCCCAATCCTTGTTTTACAACCTGGTCGGCCGCTTCGTAAGTCAGTGTTCCTGATTTTGAAACGATACCTACAGTTCCTTTTTTAAAAACGAAACCAGGCATGATGCCGACTTTCGCTTCTTCCGGCGTAATGACACCCGGGCAGTTTGGTCCAATCAGCCTGCAATTTTTATTTTTGATATATTCATAAGCCTTAATCATATCGGCTACAGGAATACCTTCAGTAATGGTGATAATGACTTTGATTCCGGCATCGGCAGCTTCCATGATCGCATCGGCAGCAAAAGCCGGCGGTACGAAAATGATGGTCGTGTCGGCTCCAGCTTTTTCGACAGCATCTTTTACAGTATTGAAAACCGGGCGGTTCAAATGTTCGGTCCCGCCTTTTCCAGGAGTAACGCCACCAACGACATTTGTCCCGTATTCAATCATTTGTGAAGCGTGGAAAGTTCCTTCGCTTCCTGTAAATCCCTGCACAATTATTCTGGAATCCTTATTAACTAAAACACTCATGATATCTCTTTTATGTGGTTTTTAAAATGGTAATGCAAAAGTAAGGTTTTGTATGGTTTTAACAGCAAAGAAATTTCGTTTTATAGTACGAAAAATCGAACCATCGAAAAATGACTACGACAACTGGCTCATCTGGTAGCCTCTGTATAATTTGCCGTCGCGGATTTCCCAAATGACAATAAAATGGGCCAACAGCATTTCCTCCCTCGGGTTTTCAATGGTTTTTACGAAATGGGAATAACGAACCGAAACCAGGTTGCCTTCAGCAAGGATATGGCTGATTCTGATTTTGGAACGCACATATGCTTTGGCCAGTTCAGTCGACAATGCGATGATTTCGGCACGGTTCATCTGGATAAACCCTTTGGTGCTGTGCCAATCCAGAACGACTTCCGAATGCATGTAAGATTCCATTAGTTCGGTGTTGATCACCGCTTCCGATTTGTAAAAATCCTGTACAACCTTCTTGGCAGACATAATTATTTCAATTTGTTTATTAGTTCCGGTATTCTTTTGATATTGGCCAGCTGCTTCAGTATCTCTCGTGATTCTCCGATTGGCGTACCAAAATAGGTCTTTCCGCCGGCAACCGATTTCGTAACGCCTGTCTGGCCTAAAATAACAGCCTTCTCGCCTATCGTAATGCCGCTTGTCGTTCCGACCTGGCCCCAAAGCGTGACTTCATCTTCAATGATGACGCAGCCTGCGATTCCGGTCTGGGAAGCGATCAGGCATTTTTTTCCGATTACCGTATCATGGCCAACATGCACCTGGTTGTCGATTTTTGTGCCTTCGCCGATAATCGTATCACCGGAAACCCCTTTGTCAATCGTACATAATGCGCCAATTCCGACATTGTCTTTAATCACAACACGCCCGCCAGAAATGAGTTGGTCGAAACCTTCAGTACGTTTTTTATAATAGAATGCGTCGGCGCCCAATATCGTCCCGGCATGGATGATGACATTGTCGCCAATTACGGTATGGTCATAAATCGAAACATTAGAATGAATCAGGCAATTTTTACCAATGACAACATTGTTTCCAATAAATGTATTTGGCTGAATTACAGTTCCTTCTCCTATTTCAGCTGAAACACTGATTGAATGAGTGGAGCCTTGAAATGGCCTGAAATGACTCGTCAGTTTATTGAAATCCCTAAATGGATCATCTGATATCAACAAAGCTTTTCCTTCCGGGCAATCGACAGTTTTGTTGATTAAAACAATGGTCGCGGCAGACTGTAAAGCTTTGTCGTAATATTTCGGATGGTCCACAAACACTATATCCCCGGGTTCGACGACGTGAATCTCGTTCATGCCTGAAACCGGAAAGTCCGCATCGCCGACAAATTCGCAATTGATCAGCGCAGCAATATCCTTTAAGGAATGTGTTTTTGGAAACTTCATATTATTTTACGCGCTCCATGTAAGAACTTGTAGCCGTATCGATTTTAATTTTGTCGCCTTCATTGATAAACAAAGGAACGTTTACGGTAGCCCCGGTTTCAACTGTTGCCGGTTTGGTGGCATTTGTCGAAGTATTTCCTTTTACGCCCGGCTCTGAATAAGTCACTTCCAAAACGACTGAAGCCGGCATATCTACTGATAATGGCGCTTCCGTTTCTGCATTGATGATGACTTTTACAGTCGTGCCTTCTTTCAATAAATCCGGCGCATCGAGGATGGCTTTGTTTAGTGAAATCTGCTCGAAAGTTTCCGTGTGCATAAAGTTGTAATCGTCACCTTCAGCATATAAAAACTGGTATTCATGTGTTTCAACACGAACTTCATCGATTTTGTGTCCTGCAGAAAAGGTATTGTCCAATACTTTCCCATTGGTGAGGCTTTTCAGTTTCGTGCGCACGAAAGCCGGGCCTTTCCCAGGTTTAACGTGGAGAAATTCGATGATTTTGTATATATCGTGGTTAAATTTGATACACAATCCGTTTCTGATATCTGAAGTACTTGCCATTATAAATGTTTATTTAGTATTTGTTTTGTTTTAATAATTTCCGGTATAACCTTTCATGACGCCGCGTGAGGAATTCCTGATGAAGTCAAGGATTTCATCGCGTTCCGGAGTAGCTTCCATTTCTGCCTCGATAATACTGACAGCCTGCGAAGTGTTGTAATTTTTCTGGTACAAAATCCGGTAGATTTCCTGGATTTCACGGATTTTGTCTGTTGTGAATCCACGTCTTCTCAATCCAACGGAATTAATCCCAACATAAGACAAAGGTTCTTTCGCCGCTTTTGTAAATGGCGGAACGTCTTTTCGCACCAACGAACCACCCGAAATCATCGCATGGTCGCCAATATGGATGAATTGGTGCACTGCTGCCAATCCGCCGATTATCGCATAATTCCCAACAGTCACATGTCCGGCCAAAGCCACACCATTCACGATAATCGCATTGTCGCCAATATGGCAATCGTGTGCGATGTGCGCTGTAGCCATAACGAGGCAATTGTTGCCCAATGTCGTTTGGCCTGATGCGATCGTTCCGCGGTTGATGGTCACACATTCCCTGATGGTGCAGTTGTCACCGATGATGGCCAGTGAATCTTCGCCGCCAAATTTCAAATCCTGCGGCACCGCCGAAATGACAGCACCCGGAAAAATATTACAGTTCTTCCCTATTCGTGCGCCTTCCATAATCGTCACATTGGAACCAATCCAGGTTCCATCGCCGATAACGACATTGTTGTGTATGGTTGTGAAAGGCTCGATAACAACATTCTTTGCTATTTTCGCTCCCGGATGGACATATGCTAATGGTTGATTCATTTGCTGATTTTATTTTTTATTCGTCAAATGTAATTTGCCTTTTGCAATTCAATTAAAAATTGCAAAAGGCTCATTTCATAAATTTTAAGTTGTTGGTTTTCTGGCGATTTGTGCCATCAATTCGGCTTCAGCCACTAATTTACCATTGGCGTAAGCATTCGCCTGCATATGGCAGATGCCTCTACGTACCGGTGAAATCAAATCGCATTTGAAAACGAGTGTATCGCCCGGAAGTACTTTGTGCTTGAACTTCACGTTGTCGATTTTCATGAAATAAGTCAGGTAATTTTCGGGATCCGGCACGGTGCTTAAAATCAGGATTCCACCTGTTTGCGCCATGGCTTCCACAATCAAAACGCCGGGCATAACCGGTGCGTTCGGGAAATGCCCAACGAAGAAACTTTCGTTCATCGTGACATTTTTCAACCCGACGACGTGCGTATCTGAAAGCTCGAAAATTTTATCTACCAACAAAAACGGCGGCCTGTGTGGCAGCATTGCCATGATTTTGTGGATATCCATCAACGGTTCCTGGTTCAAATCGTAAACCGGAATCTGGTTGCGCTGTTCAATCTTGATGATTTTCGCCATTTTCTTAGCAAACTGTGTATTGACGTAATGTCCAGGTTTGTTGGCAATGACCTTGCCTTTGATTTTCATCCCGATCAGCGCCAAATCGCCAACAACATCAAGCAGTTTATGCCTGGCTGCCTCATTTGGATAATGCAGCGTCAGGTTGTCGAGAATGCCGTTTGGCTTCACGGATATTTTATCTTTCCCGAAAGCGACTTTCAGGTTTTCCATCGTATTTTCAGAAATTTCCTTGTCGACATATACAATCGCATTGTTCAGGTCGCCGCCTTTGATCAATCCTTCGTCAAGCAATGTTTCGAGTTCGTGAAGAAAACTGAACGTACGGGAATCAGCAATTTCAGTCTTGAATTCAGAAATATTTTTCATTGTCGCATTCTGTGTCCCAAGCACTTTTGTTCCAAAGTCGACCATCGCAGTCACTTGGTAATCATCAGCAGGCATCAATAGGATTTCGCTTCCGGTCGTTTCATCGGTAAAGGAAATGACTTCTTTCACGACATAATAGTTACGGATAGCCTCTTGTTCCTCGATTCCGGCTTTTTCAATCGCTTCGACAAAGAATTTTGAAGATCCGTCCATGATTGGCGGCTCCGATTCGTTCAGCTCAATAATGACATTATCAATATCACAGCCCACGAATGCGGCAAGGACATGCTCGGAAGTCTGTATTTTGACGCCCAGTTTTTCAAGATTTGTCCCTCTTTGCGTATTGACGACATATTGCGCATCCGCTTCAATGACAGGTTGTCCTTCAAGATCAACCCTTACAAAGGTAAATCCGTTGTTGACCGGCGCTGGCTTAAAAGTCATCTTGACTTCCTTGCCCGTATGCAATCCGACTCCGGTTAAAGAAATTTCATTCTTTATGGTCTTTTGTTTAACCATCGCTTTCTTATTTATTGTTTAAGTGTTTCTTTAGTTCTTCGAGTTCCGCCACGATTTTTGGCAAATTCCTGAAATGCACATATGATTTGCTGTAATCGCTGTAATTGAATGATGGCGAGCCTTGTACTGTTTCGCCGTCACTGATATTTTTCCCGATTCCCGATTGCGCCTGGATGCGGACATTGTTTCCGATAACCAAATGGCCGGCAATGCCAACCTGGCCGCCAATCATGCAGTTCTTCCCGATTTTTGTCGAACCTGCAACACCTGTTTGTGCCGCGATTACAGTATTTTCACCGATTTCAACATTGTGTGCAATCTGTATCTGGTTGTCGAGTTTTACGCCTTTGCGTACGATTGTCGAACCCATTGTCGCGCGGTCAACCGTTGTGCAGGAGCCAATATCGACATTATCTTCTATAATCACATTCCCAATTTGCGGAATCTTGCTAAAAGTCCCATCCGGATTGGGTGCAAAACCAAAACCGTCAGCGCCAATAATGGCTCCGGCATGGATGACACATTTGTTTCCGATCACAGTTTCAGAATAAATTTTGGCGCCGGCAAAAATAATCACATCGTTGCCAATGACCGAATTGTCTCCAATATAAGAATTTGGGTAAATCTTTACGTTATTTCCCAAAACCACATTATTCCCGACATAACTGAAAGGGCCGAGATATAAATTCTCACCGTATAAAGCGGTTTCGGCAATAAAACTCGGTTGTTCGATTCCGTTTTTGTTGTGCTTGACCTGGTCGTAAAATTCAAGTATTTTGGTAAAAGCGCCATAAGCATCTTCGACTTTGATCATCGTAGTAGCAATCGCCGCTTCCGGAATGAAAGTATGGTTTACAATCGTTATGCTTGCCTGGGTCGAATAAATGAAATTGTTGTATTTGGGATTGGCCAGAAACGTCAGCGAACCTTCAGTGCCTTCTTCGATTTTAGACAGCCTGGAAACCTGGACTTCAGGATTGCCGACAACCTCGCCTTCTAAAATGCCCGCTATTTGTGCTGCTGTAAATTTCATCTTATCTGGTTATATTTTCCACAATACATGGAATAGCTATGAATCCAATCTTATAATTCAAATAGCATGGCGGATTTCGCCCCGACAAAAATATAAAAAATAGGTTTTAATTCTTATTTTTCGGCAAGTTGTTTTGGAAAACAAATATAATACTTCGTCACGGGTTTTGACAATGCTTTTAAATTGAGTTGGTCTGACGCTTCAATCACATCCTCAATGGTTTTATCCTTGCGAAGAATGTGGATTGGTTCGACATCCATGCTGTAAGCCTGGTTCTTTATTTTGCCTTTAAAAATGAAATATTTCGCATCTTCCCTGCTGATGTTGTTTTCTTTGGCGAAAATATCAATCAGGCGACTGGCTTCGTCTGCCGAGAATTTATCGGCGCTGAGTTTGACCTTCAGCAAATCCCTGTTGATGATACGCCTGCTGAGTGAACTCAGGATCACATCTTCATGGTTTTGCCACGCTTTTAATGCGCTGATGATGTCAAAATCGTCAAGCTGTGCGAACTTATCCAATGTCGCCGCATCAAAAGTATCAGGGTCGACTTTGTGTTTCATAAAATACAAAAGCGGCTCGCTGCATGGCAATTCGATTCCTTTTTGTGTCAGCTCTTTGGCGCGTTTGAGGATTTTCATCAGCATCAATTCGGCGACCAAGCTGGTTTTATGCAAATACGCCTGCCAGTACATCAGCCTTCTCGCCATCAGGAATTTCTCGACAGAATAAATCCCTTTTTCTTCGATGACCAAAACATCATCCACGACATTCATCATCTGGATCAATCGGTCGGAATTGATGTTTCCTTCGGCAACGCCCGTAAAAAAGCTGTCGCGTTTCAGGTAATCCATGCGATCCATATCCAATTGGCTTGAAATCAGCTGCAGCATAAAGTTGCGATGGTATTCGCCTTTGAATATCTGGATGGCCAAAGCCAATTCACCATTGAATTCTGCATTCAGCTTATTCATAAATAACAATGAAATGGCTTCATGGTTGACATTTTCAACAATGCTGTGTTCCATCGCATGCGAAAACGGGCCGTGCCCAATATCGTGCAGAAGAATCGCAATATACAATGCCTGTTCTTCTTCTTTGGAAATCACAATCTCCTTAAACCGCAATACTTCGACCGCCTTCTGCATCAGGTGCATACAGCCAAGTGCATGATGGAAGCGCGTATGATGCGCGCCGGGATAAACCAAATATGACAATCCCATTTGGGAAATGCGCCTTAGCCTTTGGAAATAAGGATGCTGCACCAAGTCGTAAATCAATGGATTTGGCAAAGTAATGAATCCGTAAATCGGATCGTTGAAAATCTTCAGCTTATTGATTTGGCTCACCTTGAGTTAATTTTGGAATGCAAATATAGTGAATGACCAGGCATAAAAAAAGGGCTTATAAAAGCCCTTTCAATTGTCGTAAAAACCGGTTGTTACAAATGAACCGTATAAGTTGTCCCGTCTGAATGGGTGTAAATTGCAATGTTGTCGCAATTGTTGTCACCATAATCCAAATCGCCGTCGAGATATGTCCCCTGAAGGTTTAAAACCCCTTGTGAAATATAGATACAAGCGGCATTTTTAATCAACGGCGTAGTAATAGTTGCTGTCAATGATGCACCTGTAGGACCGGTTATCGTCGCATTCCCTGAAGTGACCTCAAAAACATTGTCACCTAAAATCAACAGAGTCGATACGCCGCCGGTTTGTTTGACCGTTCTTGTTCCCGAATGCGTGTAAACCAATCCTGCAGGAGTTGTGATTTGGCCGTTGGCGACTGTCCTGCTCCATTGTGGAACATCGGCGTTCATGGTTTGGTTGACATATACGACATCGCCTTCGACTTTATAGCCATTAACATGATAATTGTTTCTTGAAATGGTCAGCGTTGTGCCGTTTTCCAACAAGTTTCCCGATAATGTGAAAACAAGGATTCCGCTTCTGGTAATGCCGTTATTGGTACATCCTGTTCCGAAATCCAATGTAAAGGTCTTTGGGAAACTATTGCCCGGGCCAGTTGCAATATCAATGGTTGCGCAAGTGGTTAAAGCTGTTGTCGCACCATCCGAGGCACGCAGGCTCGAATTGTCACCGGCCGTTTCCATACTGGTCTGGAAATCGGTTTCATTCACATAATCGACGACCGTTGATGCTTTCAGCAGTTCGCTGTCGGTCAATGCGCTTCCGGTTTCATCTTTGTTGCAGGAAAACAAGCTCAGGGAAAGTGCCGTGATTGCTGCAAAATAAACATTTACTTTTTTCATAATATTATTTTTTGGGTTTATAAATCGGGGCTTAAGACCTATGGGTTTAAGAAAGGTTTAACAAGCCTGCGATTTTTTGTAAAAATATATATTTAACAAAACGGTTTACAAAAAATGTAAACCGTTTATCATAATTTTTGTTTTTGTATCATGCACCGGTATCTGTTCCCGGAATATCATCTCTTGATGAACGTCCGCCCGGAACATACGTTTTTGAATAGTATTCTTTCCCGTGTCCGTAGCTGTCATCGCTTTCGGAAAAGTCATTTTTGGTGACGTCTTTATCGTCATCCTCATTCAATTCTGATTGTCTTTCGGAACCTTTGGCATTCCTGTTTTGATGGCGGTCGTCTTCGCTGTGGAATTGTCGATTTGAATTGCTCCTGTTTGTATCCAGGTTTTCGCCTTGTTGGTTTGCATGATCCCAATTGTTTCTTTCATTCGTTGCCATGGCTTTATAATTTAAATATTAGTCTGGTAAAAATAGGACATCTCAGCAGCGAAAGCATTACAGAATTATCGTGGAATATTATACCTTTCTCCGAATTGGCTTCATTTTTTTTACAATAACTTTATGACAACCGTCGTTGTATAATTGTTAAATTGCCGCCTTTAAATACCACTGGAAAATACAATTACATGGACAAAATAAAGATACTTTGGGTTGATGACGAAATCGATTTGCTCAAACCGCACATCCTGTTTCTCGAGAAAAAAAATTACGAAGTGACGACCTGCAACAATGGCCGCGATGCCGTGGATATATTTGCCGACGGGGATTTTGACATCGTATTTCTAGATGAAAATATGCCGGGGATGAGCGGCCTCGAAACATTGTCTGAAATCAAAGAGAAAAAATCTTCGACACCGGTCATCATGATCACCAAAAGTGAGGAAGAATATATTATGGAAGAAGCCATCGGTTCTAAAATTGCCGATTACCTTATCAAACCCGTAAACCCAAATCAGATCCTATTAAGTATTAAGAAAAACCTCGACCATTCCAGATTGATTTCCGAAAAAACAACCTTGGATTACCAGAAGGAATTCCGCAAAATAGCCGTCGAAATGTCGATGGTGAATTCCTGGGAAGATTGGGCTGAACTTTATAAAAAACTGATTTTCTGGGAACTCGGGCTCGAAGACATCGAAGACCAGAGCATGGTTGAAATCCTCGAATCGCAAAAAGTCGAAGCCAATTCGCAATTCGGAAAATTCATTGAAAGAAACTATGAAGACTGGTTCGACCCTAAAGGCGACACCCGAGGCAAAGCCAAACCAATCCAATCGCACACATTATTCCGCGAACTTGTCGTTCCTGAAATCGTAAAAAAAGACCGCCCTGTTTTATTTGTTGTCATTGACAACCTGCGCTATGACCAATGGAAATCGTTTGAAAGTGTCGTGGCCAACCATTACAAACTCGAAAAAGAAGTGCCGTATTATGCGATTCTGCCAACGGCGACACAATATGCGCGAAATGCGATTTTTTCGGGATTGATGCCTTTGGAAATGGAAAAGCAATTTCCGCAATACTGGAGGAATGATGTCGAAGACGGTGGAAAAAACCTATACGAAGCCGAATTCCTGACCGCACATTTAAAAAGGCTTGGATTGAATATCAAGCAGGATTATTTCAAGATCACCAATTTTGACAGTGGTAAAAAGCTCGCCGACAATTTTAAGGGATTGAAAGGAAACGACCTCGTGACCGTAGTGTATAACTTTATCGATATGCTGTCACACGCGAAGACCGAAATGGATGTCGTCAAGGAACTCGCCGCTGATGACAAGGCATACCGTTCGCTGACTTTAAGTTGGTTCAAGAATTCGCCGCTATTGGAAATCATCCAACAGGCGCAACAAATGGGATTCAGATTGATTATTACGACCGACCACGGAACAATCAATGTCAAAAATCCTTCAAAAGTCATTGGCGACAAAAATACCAGTTTGAATTTGCGTTACAAAACCGGCCGCAGCCTGACTTATGAAGACCGCGATGTTTATGCCGTAAAAGACCCGAAACGCATTCATTTGCCGGCGATTAACATGAGCAGTTCGTATATATTTGCGAAGAACGACAACTTCCTGGCGTATGTCAACAACTACAACCATTATGTGAGCTATTACAGGAATACGTACCAGCATGGCGGGATTTCGCTTGAGGAAATGGTGGTGCCGTTTTTGGTTTTTAACCCTAAATAATTTTTTTTCGCCACAGATTCACAGATTTTATTTTTTATAATCTGTGAATCTGTGGCCAATATTCTTAGCAAATGGAATTTACATTTCCCTTAGACGAAATTCACATAGCCGCAAAAGAACTGCTGGCACAAAACCCTGCGAAAGTCATTCTTTTCAATGGAGAAATGGGTGCCGGAAAAACGACTTTTATCAAAGCATTGTCCAAAGAATTAGGCGTTACGGATACCACTTCAAGCCCGACATTTTCTTTGGTGAATGAATATCAATCGAATGACGGCTTGGTTTACCACTTTGATGTCTACCGCCTGAAAAGTGAAACCGAAGCGCTCGACATGGGCATTGAGGAATATTTGTATTCGGGTAATTGGTGCTTTATCGAATGGGCCGAAAAAATCCCGAATTTGTTGCCTGAGGTTTATTCGGTTGTCAATCTTTGGGCTTTGCCCGACGGCAATCGGAAGCTGGAGTTCCAAAGTCCCAAAGTTTCAAAGTAGCAAAGTTTTTTGTCATTTGGGAAGCGAGACATTTTAGTTAGCCCTGATGGAAGCGACATCCTTTTGTGAAGCGCAGCGGCGCAAAAGATATAGCGAACAGCAGGACAAAACTGAATATGGAAGACAAAATCCCAGCTTCTAATAATCCATATTGTATAAAAACTTTGCTACTTTGAAACTTTCCTACTTTGCCACTCTGCAACTTTCCTTCCCTAAACTTTGCCACTCACTATCTTTTCCCTAATTTAGACCGGAAAAATTTCACTACGAGTATGTCTTTAACGCCATTTACGAAACAACAATTGCTTCCGCAGGAGGAAAAACTCGAGATTGCACGGCACAAAAGCGAACTTTTTATCGGTATTCCAAAAGAGACCAGTTACCAGGAACGCCGCATTTGCCTGACGCCTGATGCTGTCAATTCGCTGACTTCGCACGGCCATCGCGTGATGATTGAATCCGGCGCCGGACTCAGCTCGAGTTATTGCGACAAGGAATACAGCGACGCTGGCGCGGAAGTGACCTCCGACACCAAGAAAGTCCTCAGTTGCCCGATGCTTTTAAAAGTCGAGCCACTGACCATGGACGAAATCGAAATGATCAATCCGAAAACCATCGTCATATCGGCCATCCAGCTCAAAACTCGTAAAGCCGCCTATTTTGAGGCGCTGACAAAAAAGAAAGTCACTGCACTCGCTTTTGAATATATAAAGGATGAAGACGGTTCTTATCCTGCCGTGAAATCGCTCAGCGAAATTGCAGGCACGGCTTCTGTCCTTGTGGCCGCCGAATTGATGATCAACAATGATTTCGGGAAAGGATTATTATTTGGAAATATTACGGGCGTTCCGCCAACGGATGTCGTAATTATCGGCGCAGGAACGGTTGGTGAATTCGCTGCCAAAACGGCTTTAGGGCTTGGTGCGAATGTCAAGGTTTTTGACAATTCGATCACCAAATTGCGACGGTTGCAGAACAATTTGAGCCAACGGATATTCACTTCCACGATACAGCAAAAGGCATTATTGAAAGCCTTGAGAAGATGCGATGTCGCCATTGGTGCGATGCGTGGCAAAGAGCGCTGCCCGGTCGTCGTATCTGAGACCATGGTCGAACATATGAAAAGAGGCGCTGTTATTGTTGATGTCAGCATTGATACCGGCGGTTGTTTCGAGACTTCGGAAATCACGACGCATGAAAAACCGACTTTCATCAAATACAACGTCATTCATTATTGCGTCCCGAATATTCCGTCGCGGTATTCCAAAACCGCTTCGCTTTCCATCAGCAACATCCTGACGCCTTTCTTGATCGATATTGCTGAAGACGGCGGTATCGAAAGCGCCATCCGTACCAACAAAGGATTGAAAAACGGCGTTTACCTCTACCATGGCATCCTGACCAACAAGGCAATCGGCGAATGGTTCAACCTTCCCGACAGCGACATCAATTTAATTGTGTTTTAAGGCAGGATTGATTTACATTTGCAAAAAAAATTGAGATGAGGTTTAGGTATCGGTTGGGTTATTACATGGTTGGGTTTTCGATAGGTTTATTTTTTGTCGCAGCGATTTTCACAGGCAAAGACACGCGTTGCAATTATTTTCCGAACGCAAGGGTTTTGAATGATTTGCGGACCAAACCCTTCGTTTATTCTGAAACCGCTTCAAAAATATTGGCTGAACCATGGATCGATACCATAGATGTCGTCAACACACTGAAATATGGCGACGTTGATTTTGACCAAAGCAATGTCGAATACGAAAACGGCAAGCTCTATGTCGTGGAAGGTAAAACAATTAAAAATGTGCCCATTACTTTAAAAGTCGTCAATTATCCCGAAAAAGCGATTTTGAAGGAAATCATAAAAGGTAAAAAAGAAGAATAAAAAAAAGCCACTTTTATTAAGTGGCTTTTTTTGTGGGAAATATTGGGTTCGAACCAATGACCCTCCCGATTTTAATCGGGATGCTCTGAGTCCCTCAATTGTTCAATCATTTTCCTGCTTTTCCAACTTTTAATTTTTCTTTCTCTGGCATAAGCTTCTTCTTTGGTTCCAAATTCTTCCAAATAAAAAAGACACCAATCATTGTCGGATCCTGTAAATCCATGATGTTTGCGATTGTGCCTCGCAATTCTCTCTTCAAGATCGGAAGTGAAACCAATATAATATTTGTCCCGTGTTTTACTGTAAAGGATGTAAGTATAAAATATCAATTGTATGGCGTATAAAAAAGCCCCATATTTTTATATGAGGCTTTTGATTGTGGGAAATATTGGGTTCGAACCAATGACCCCTACCTTGTCGAGGTAGTGCTCTGAACCAGCTGAGCTAATCTCCCTTTTGTTTTAATTTTATGGTTGGATTCATGGCCCTCCCGATTTTAATCGGGATGCTCTGAACCAGCTGAGCTAAGCTCCCGAATTGTTCTGCAAATATAGATTTGAAATTTGGAATTGCAAACGCTTTTTGAAATAATCTTTGGAAATTTCCTAAATCACTACAATCCAAGCTGCTTGATGATTTTTGGTGGCAATTTGGCTTTGACCAAACCATAAGACTGGCTAAGATACTGCTCCCATTCCGCTTTTTTCATTTTGTTGATGTCATCAATAAAAACCCATTTGTATTTCGCGACATATGGCGCAGGCTTAAAACCCGGACGCTGTGACATTTCCTCAAATTGGTCGTCGGTGGCTTTAAACGAAGCGGTTGTAGGCGATTGGTCCAGTCCTGCCACGCAAAACATTTTTCCGCCAATGGAAAACACCAGGTCATGTCCCCATTTGATGTCTTCTGTAACATGCGGCATCGCGCGGCAAATCGTCTGTAAATCTTCTATAGTCATAAGTGTTGTATCAGTTGAGCAAAAGCCTGAATCCGAAAACCGGAAGCATACCTTGCATAAAATCCAAATCTTCCGATCTTTTGAAACCCAGGTTTTCATACATTTTCCAGGCGTTCATCATCGCCATTGTTGTATGGATTATTATCTCGTGCTGCTTTTTATCTATGGCTTTTTGGATGCATGCTTGTGTCAGCAGTTTTCCAATCCCCTGTCCGCCAAATGACGGATTTACAGCCAGCAGCCTAAACCCCGAAGCATTTTGCTCTTTTGTGGCTGTACCACCGGAACCGTAATACTTCATATCGCTGAAATAAACCACGCCGCCCACAATACTGCCATCATTCGCCACAGCGGCCAAAAGTTCCGTCCCGGGATTATCGGTCAGCGCCCCGATATTGGCAAGCATCATATAATAATCAGGTTGTTCTGATGGTTTTGGAAAGCCTTCGAGCTGCGAATAAACTTGTACCATTAGCTTACCGATGCTTCCAAATTCATCGGGTTTCGCGTTTCTTATGATGTATTGTTTCTCCATTAATACCTGTTGATTTCGCGTTTCTGAAAGAATATTTTAACCACAATTCCCATAACGGTAATGGCAAGGCCAATCTGCTGCAGAACCAAAGCGATGGAAGTATTCCTGTTGTATTTGACGAGCATTTCTGTTGTCGGATCCTGGTATGGAATCCCGGCAAAAAAAACATCATACAAAAATCCGATGGCAATGACGCCGAGTCCGATTTTGATTAAATGTTTTTTGATGGTTTTCATACGCCGTTATTGGTGAAAGCTTAGGCGAAGTTAATAAAAAACTGCCAGTCGCCAATGTGTTAAAATCTTACAACTTAAAAACAGAATCCTGTAAGGAGTGATTTCCGCAAATTTCCCAATTTTATCATATAAAACCAGTAATATGCCCGAAGGTCCATCTATTGTCATTGTCAAAGAAGCCGTACAGCAATTCACGGGGCAAAAAATCATTGCCGTAGCCGGGAATACCAAAGTTGACGTCAGCCGCCTCGAAAACAATACGGTCATTGCTTTTAAAAGCTGGGGCAAGCACTTCCTGATTTGCTTTGACGGATTTACAGTACGCGTGCATTTCCTGATGTTCGGAAGTTACCGCATCAATGAGCGCAGAGATTCGCCTGTACGCTTGGGACTGACATTCCCCAACGGCGAGCTCAACCTCTATACCTGTTCCATCAAAATCCTAGAAGGCGACGTCAACGCCCATTACGACTGGAGCGGCGATGTCATGAATGCCAATTGGAATCCGGAAAAAGCAAAGTTAAAACTCACAGAAGTGCCAAACAAGCTCGTTTGTGACGCATTGCTCGAACAGGATATTTTTGCAGGTGTCGGGAATATCATCAAGAATGAAGTGTTGTACCGCATTTTTGTGCATCCCGAATCGCTGGTTGGGAAAATACCTGAAACGAAAATTGCGGAGATGATTGCCGAAGCGCAAATCTATAGTTTCCAGTTCCTCGACTGGAAGAAAAAATACGAACTCAAGAAACACTATCTCGCCTACAACAGAAAGACTTGCCTGCGTTGCAACCTGCCCATCGTCAGGAAACAGACAGGCGTTAAAAAACGCCGCAGTTTTTTCTGCGTCAACTGCCAGGAACTATACATATGAAAAAACCGGAAATCCATATCGGCTGTGCCGGCTATAACAACAGCTATTGGAAAGGCATCTTTTATCCTGAAGGTTTGCCGCGTTCGAAATGGTTTGGTTATTACTGTATGCAATTTCCGATGTATGAGATGAATGGCACTTTCTATAAATTCCCTTCGGTGAAAAGCCTTGAAAATACCTACAACAAAACGCCTGAAAATTACCGGCTGACAGTCAAGGCACCGCGTGTGATTACGCATTTTAAGAAGTTTGCCGGCTGCCAACAGGAAATCGCCGATTTTTACACCGCCTGCCGCGAAGGACTAAAGGACAAGCTCGACAGCGCATTGTTCCAGCTGCCGCCGAGTTTTCATTATACATCCGAAAGGCTCGAAATGATTACTACTTCCCTATCCAAAGATTTCAAGAATGTCGTGGAGTTCCGCCATGCGAGTTGGTGGATTCCTGAAGTATTTGAGGCATTGGCAAAAAACAGCATCATCTTTTGCAGTGTGAGTTATCCCAATTTGCCGGAAGGCGTGATTAAAACTTCGCCGATTGGCTATATAAGATTACACGGCAGGCCGAAGTTATTTTATTCCGGTTACAGCGATGCAGAACTGCAGCAGTTGTATGATGATATATTAGTAAAGGGATTTAGTGAAGTAACCGTTTGTTTTAATAACACAGCGAGTGAACGCGGGATTTTGGATGCAATGGCAATGAAGAAAATAAGCAAATTTTAAAAAGCCAACAAAAAAGCCTCCAAACGGAGGCTTTGATTTTTTTAGGCGTTCGCCATATCGCGCAACGACCTGACTCTGTCGTGTTCGGCCTGCAGTTTTGATTTTTGCGCCCTTACCATGTTAATCTGTTCCGAAGAAAGGTTGGAACTGTTTTCCATTACATCTTCATAGGCTTCCAATGCTTTGTCCTCGCCAAATTCACAAGAGTTCAATACAGTTGCGCGATCGTCGGTGCTGAGTGCAGATTTCACGTCCATCCAGGCACGGAAGAATTTCCCTGTCACGCGCGTGCCTTCTTCGGGTTTGCCGCCAAGTCTGGTCACTTCACTGCGCAATTCGGAAAGATTCTGGCGGCTTGTGGCCTGAAGGTCTGCAAAAAGGGTCAGCAAATCGCTGTCCTTGGTTTCCTCGGAAGCTGTTTTATAGCCTTCGACGCGGTCATTGTTGATTTCTATCAATTGGTTTAATAAGCTGATGCTTTTGTCCGTTTCCATATTATTCCATTTTAAAGGTTGAAATGTAAATTTCGGCACATCTGGCTTTAAAATGGTTATGTAATTATGGGAAGATGTTATAGGATTTTGGGTTGCTGCGAAATTGCTTTCGGATAAGACAGAGGCTAATGCCCAATAATCACAAACCAAAAATATTTTACCTCTTTTGTCCAATTCCGGAAATTCGATTGTTATAGGGGTAATAACAATTTAAATTTTTTAAACAATGGAACAAAGAATCAATGCTTTCGAAAAAGGGTACAATGCCATCAAGCCGCTTTTTGGTTTAGGTGCGTATCTTTCCAAATCACCTTTGGGAAAACCACTATTGGACCTAATCTGTTTCCGGGTATCGCAAATCAATGGCTGTGCTTATTGCCTTGACATGCATGCCAAGGATTTGCGCCATGGCGGCGAACCTGAACAACGGCTTTACCTGTTGAGTGCCTGGCGTGAGGCGCCATTTTATACCGATAAGGAACGCGCAGCACTTGCCTGGGCGGAAGCCGTCAGCAAAATCACCGACGGCAATGTACCGGATGACGTTTACGAACATGCAAAAAGCCAGTTTTCGGATGAGGAGCTAATCGACCTCACCATGGCAGTTATCAGCATCAACAGTTTCAATCGCATCAATATCGCTTTTCGTACACCTGCGGGAACTTATCACCCGGGACAACATGATGCAGTATTGCAATAACATTTCTAAAAAATTAGTATATTCATTCACTTAAAAAAATAAACATTATGAAAGATTTTTTATTGATATTCAGATCAGAAAAAAGACCCAAACCTTCCCCTGAGGAAATGCAGGCCAATACCAAACGCTGGATGGACTGGGTTGGCGGAATTGCAGCACAGGGCAAACTCGTCGATCGCGGCAACAGGCTCGAATCGACAGGTAAAGTCCTCAAATCCGGGAGCATCATCACTGATGGGCCGTACACGGAAATCAAAGAATCCATCGGCGGCTATACGATGATCAAAGCGGAATCGCTTGAAGAAGCCACCGAATTGGCAAAAGGCTGCCCCATCCTCGATGTTGGCGGAAACGTCGAAATCCGCGAAGTCAGCATTATGTAACACCACAAGTGCCTTTGTATAGCAAGGGCACTTTGTATTTAATTTTATGGAAGAAGGAACGCTTTTACCGCATTTGTTCAGGACGGAATACCGGAAAATCGTATCGGTGCTTTGTGCCGCTTTTGGTATTGCCCATGTTGAAATCGCCGAAGACATCGTCAGCGATACTTTCCTGATGGCGTCCGAATTGTGGGGATTGAAAGGCATGCCCGTAAACCCGACGGCATGGCTTTATACCGTGTCCAAGAATAAAACCAGGAATTACCTGAAGCGCGACGCCCTTTTTGCCCAAAAGATTGCCGGCGAAATTAAATACACCGCCACAAAAGAAACGGAAATAGACATCGACCTGTCTGACAAGAACATCAATGACAGCCAGTTGGCTATGATTTTTGCGGTATGCAATCCCGTCATCACTGCCGAATCACAGATTGCCTTGGCGTTGAACCTGCTTTGCGGATTTGGCATCCCCGAAATTGCCGATGCCTTTTTGACCAACCGCGAAGTCATCTACAAACGAATCGGCCGCGCCAAGGAAAAACTCAGGGAAGAGAACATCAGGATTGAGCAACCGTCACCGTCTGAAATTGACAGCCGGCTCGATATCGTATTGGCAACATTATACCTGTTATTTAACGAAGGGTATTATTCGACTTCACAGAACACCATCCTGCGAAAAGACCTTTGCCTCGAAGCCATGCGGCTCAACTATTTGCTCATTGAAAACGACGCGACCAATACGCCTGCCGTCAATGCGCTGTTTGCGCTGATGTGTTTGCACGCCTCACGGTTTGAAGCGCGGTTCACCGATACCGGCGCGATCATTTTGTATGACGACCAGGACACGGCACTTTGGGATATGGAACTCATTGGCAAAGGCAGTTATTATCTCGATCAGGCTTCACATGGCAACAAGCTTTCGAAATACCATCTCGAAGCCGGAATTGCCTGGTGGCACACGCAAAAAGAAGATACACATGAAAAATGGGAAAGCATCCTGCAGCTGCACAACCAGTTGTTGGTCATCGCCTACTCGCCTATAGCCGCGCTCAATCGTACGTATGCGCTCGCAAAAGCCAATGGCAAACCCGAAGCGATTGCCGAAGCTGAAAAACTGCAACTGAGTTCAAGCCATTTTTATTTTTCGTTGTTGGGGAATTTGTATACCGGTGTTGACAATGCAAAGGCATTGGAGCATTACCAAAAGGCTTGCGCCATGGCGAAGTCGGAAATGGAAAAGGCAGTGATTAGAAGGAATATGGAGAAGTTGAATGACTAATATATGCTTCCTTTTGTCCTGAAATAAAAACAAGAGATTTAAAATATACCGCCGGGTGAGATTTACGCCATTCAATAAAGACATGCATGATTAAGAAGGAGCATAAAGTAAAAGCCCGGATTCAATTCCGGGCTTTAGTTGGCAGCTATAGATCAGTTGGATATCAGTGATTACAGTCGGCCAGATCTAACCACAATATCTGACCATGATTGTAGATTAGTCATAATCTGATTCGCCAAAGCCACTTTATCGGACTGCAAAGACGAGATACTGTAAATCGCGTTGTTCGGATCAAAGAAATAAATGGTGCCATTATTCTGGTATAATGCTGTTGCATGTCCACTGCCATTGCCATTTGTGGCACTGATGAATCGAAAATTGTTATCGGTTAGCGTGTTTAAAACGTTTAGCATTTGGCCATTATTCACAATAGTGGGGCCGTCGAAGGCATCAAAACTGGCGTTAGGGTCAGCACTAAGTAAAGGCAATAGGTCTATGGCCCAGGTATAAGCTCCCGATTCACATGCTGTCTGAAGGTCGTCACATGCCGTTGCAGTTATTTTATTGGCCTGCTGAATCCCATTATCTGCGATTGTCTGGAGCCAGATTGAAGTTGCTGCTTCACAAACTCCTCCCGGATGTTTGCTGGTTGTATTAGTCCATGGTATTGTTGTCATAATAAGTGAATTTTATTTATTTTAAATATAATAGCAGACCAATATTGCATTGATCTGCTATCAAATTGCCTAAAGAATCATTTTAAGGGAAGTCACTCCAAAAATCTGCGGCCCGGCAAGGACAGGGCTGTTAAACGTAATGGTAGTAGTGGTTTCGCCAACTTCTGCCATGGAAGCACCTGCAGTGCAATCAAATCTGAAGGATAATATATCGACCCAGTCAATATTTGAGTTCAAAGTACCTTCAATTGTTTCTTTGAATGTATCGGTACTGATGGTCAGCTGTATGCTTGGCTGGTACATCACCCAGATTTGAGACGGAATCATGTGTAAAGAGCCATTTAGAGCGCTGAAAAAAGTCTCACTATTCACAGTGCTTGCAGGTGAAAATACAGCGGTCTGCGGATTTACATAGGAAGAGGAATACCAATCCCCAAAACTCACGTTGTATGATTTTAAGCCTTTACACATCACGCGAAGCTTATAATTGCTATCCTGGATGATACGGGTAGAAGTAATGGAGGTACTTACTGACGTTTCGAAACAATGCTGCTCAACATTTGTTTGATAAACTGTTTTCCATGGTGTTGTAACAGTGGAGTCTTTGGTTAAAGTGACATCCAGGTCAAAATCTGTGGCACCATAGGCATCCCAGTTTGTAACATCAGCACCTAAATTGCCGCTGAGTGCGATTGTGGGCAATGTAATTGTGCCTCCTTTTGTTGTTTCATATATAGAACAATTCGCCGGATCCGTAAGCTTTTTTTGGTCTGCAGCCAGTGCTGCGTCAAAAGTTGCCACCAAAAGACTGAGGTTATTGCTGATTGTGCTTTTAGCGCTATTGGCTTGGTCAATTGCCTGCTGATATTCCAAACCACCGAGTTCATCTGCCAACCATGCGGCTTCGGTCTCTGCGGGAAGCCCTGTTTTAGGGTCGGTATTCTGTTGTACATACGTTGCCCACGCCATCTTCGCATTGTTTAGGGCAGTCTGGCAATTTGCTATGGCGTCATTTTGCTGCTTCAAAGTTTTCAGGTACAGGGGATCTTTACTTCCATCGATACCTGGTGAAATCGATACAATTAAATCTGAATAGGCGTTATAAAGTGACCCAGGATTTGGCGTGTAAAACCCATTCACATCTGCTGAAACAGCATTTGCCACATTATAGGCGCCAATGTCGTCGCCGGTGCTCCAGCTCGCTGCCATCGGGCTACCGGAAAATTGAAATTGGGTTGTTGCCGTGTCCTGCCCTATTGCAGGAAATTTATCAGCAATAGCGCTAAATAGATAATCAAATTGAGAATCTCCAAAATTGGTTTGATTTTTTGTGTCCATGATTTTTAATTTTGTTTTCCTACTCATTGGCTTTTCGGTTTTCGCCTCCTGTGTTATAGCCTCATAGGAAAGACCGTTTTTTAGCGTGGGTTCTGCTCCACTTTTGCAGTTTTGTACAATTAAAAAACTATGCTTTTTTGGGGTAATGGTGCGGAATATGGTGTATGCCCATCAGTTTTTTTATGGATTTGCCATACATCGAATGGCAATTTGCGAGCGCTAATCCTTGCTTCCTCATACAATATTATATGGGAAATCTATAAGTTTGGCTTCTAATGTCCTAAGAAGGGATTTTACAGGTATAAGATTACCTGGGAATGGTACGAGAAAAATGACTGAGGGTTAAACTACTTCAATACCTTATAATTATTAATGAATTTTTTGTAGTTGTCGCTTAGCGTTACCTTGTGGTTGCCTTTAAGAAGAATATAGTTATCATCCGGGGTTATCTCCAATATTTTGTCGGCATTTACCAGATAGTTCCTGTGTGTCCTTATAAAATTATCCTTTTGCAGCAGTTCGCAGACTTTTGACAGGGAAAGCAGTATCAGGAAGTTTTCATTTTCAGAGATCACGTTGCAATATTTGCCTTCGACTTCAATATACAGTATGTCATGAATAAAGACCTTTTTTAAAGATTTTTTCTTCTTGATGTATAAATATTCGTGGCCTACGACAGTGTCGTGCTCTACCGAAAAAATATTTTTTTGGCTGTAGAATTTTTCTACGGCCATTTCTATTGCATACAAGATCTCGAGCTCATTAAAAGGTTTCATCAAGAAACTGAAAGGATGGGTGAGTTTCGCTCTTTCGAAAATTTTGCGGTCATGGGAATTGGTCAAAAAAACAAATGGTTTTGCCGCACCGGGAATGATATTTATACTTTCGGCAAACGCAATACCGTCCGGATGGCCGGCCAAAAAAATATCTATTATGACAATATCTATATTATTGCCATAAAATAAGGTTAAGGCCTCATTATGGGTGCGCGCTATCCCAGCAATATTATAATTATTATCTGTCAGCATTTTTGCCAGAACATTGCTTTCTTCCGGGATATCTTCTATAATAAGTACATTTACATTATTCATCCTGATCAAATCTTAACAGTGATATAATTATTTTTGTTCCTGTATTTTCCTTGCTTTCAATATCAAATTTGCCTTCAATTTTGCTTATCATTGATTTGCATAACTGTAAGCCCAATCCTGTACCTGCCCGATTATTATTAATTGAGTGCAGTGCGGTTTCTTTTAAAAGTTCCTGCCTTATGGCTTCGCTCATCCCTTTGCCGTTGTCTTCTATTACCAGTTCCAGGTAGCGTTGGCCAGTATCCCGGATATAAATAGAGATCATGCCCATGTCTTCGGAGAATTTTATGGCATTGTCCAACAAATTCCTGATGATTATTTTTAAAGACTCTTGATCGGCAAATACAAAAACATCATTTGTTACCCTGTTTAGGAAGCCAATGCTTTTATTCAACATAAAAGGCTTATAGTTATAAGCAACCTGTTCTATAATATTTGAAAGCCGTATGGATTCTTTATTGAAGTAAAATTGCTTGTTCTGAAGTACAGCCCAATGAAGCAAATTGTCCAGTAAGTTATAGGCCCTGTTTCCGATAATACTATTATTCTGCAACAACCTGCCCAATTCTTTATAATTATTGTTTTCCAGGTTTTCGAGCAATTTGGCGTTGCTTATTTTCAGTGCATTTACAGACGAGCGCAAATCATGGCTTACAATGGAAAAGAGTTTATCTTTTGTAGCGTTTAAATGATCTAATTCGGTTTTTTGCATTAGTATTATTTTGTTGCTTTTCACCTTTTGCTGAAAAAGGTAGACGCCTGTTGATAAAATTACCAGTAAGACTGCAGACGCATATGTCAATGCGTTTCGTTCGGCTACTTTCAGTTTATTCTCTCCTACCAGTATATCAACTTGTTTTTGTTTTTGCCTGACAGCAAACTTTTTTTCGAGCTCTGCTATTCCCCATACTTCGTTTTGGTTATTTAATGAATCAGCCCATTGCTCATACTCTTTCCTGTAAATCAGCGATTTCGAATAATTTTTTCGATTTTCTTCCATGACTGCCATATTAAGGGCAGCGTTCTGCTTTAATTGGAAGTCCGGTGCTTTTTTTGACAGTTCGTAGGCATGGGTGAAGTATGAAATGGCTTCCTTGTCTTTATATTGCTCGTAGTAAAGATTTGCGAGGTCCATACTGGAACTGATGACCCGCAAAGTATCTTTTTGATTTTCCTGAAGTCTGTAACTTTTTATTAAATAGTCTTCTGCTTTCTTGTAATCCTGAAGGTGGAAATAACTCAGTCCCAGGTTGTGATATATGGCGCTAATATTAAAATCCTGTTCGTATGGCTTTGGTAAAGTTACTATTCTCTCGAGACATTTTTTGGCTTCCGGGTAATTGCCTTCCTCAAGGAAGATTTCCGCCATATTAGCGCCTACTTTATGATAGAAACGAAATTTTGGCGTGATTTTATAAAACTCCTTCTTCGATTCCCCTAGTAACTTTTTTTTTTGAAACTGACCGCCCTAAAATAGTAGCAATACTCATCCAGGTCACTTGCACTTTCCAGTTGTAAGTGCCTCATTGAATACAACAATGTAGAATCCCATTCCTTTTTTAAGAAAAAGCGTTGCGCCTGACAAAAATTCACTTTGTCTTTATGCAAACTGGATTTCGTCCTTATTTCATCAGCAAAACGTTTCATTTCACCGGCCTCTTGTCCTAAACAGGCGGCAGGTAGTAAAACTAAAAAGCTAAATATAAAATATATACGCATCTATGATGATTTCTGTCCGGTGCTTTCCTGGACCGTTGTAACGGTACCCCTTGAAGTTTTGGGGTCCAGATTTTTTACTTTGATTAAGACATATTCTATGCCCGTCAAATCGGTTATGGTGTAGTTGTATGT
>DATHKH010000169.1:0-6153 GCA_035286325.1 Flavobacterium sp. | reverse complement strand
AACAACGCATGAAACGCACAACAAATGGTCGCTTCGCGCTTCGGCGACGGGCGAATTGATTTTCGACAATGTAAAAGTGCCAAAAGAAAATTTATTGCCAAACAAATCGGGATTGGGCGCGCCGCTGGGTTGTCTTGATTCTGCGCGTTACGGCATCGCTTGGGGCGCGATCGGGGCAGCAATGGATTGCTACGACACGGCTTTGCGTTATGCTAAGGAAAGAATCCAATTCGACAAACCAATTGCAGGCACGCAATTGCAACAAAAGAAATTGGCCGAAATGATCACCGAAATCACGAAAGCACAATTGTTGACGTGGCGTTTGGGCGTGTTGAGAAATGAAGGCCGCGCAACGACTGCACAAATTTCGATGGCGAAAAGAAACAATGTCGATATGGCGATCCACATTGCCCGCGAAGCAAGGCAAATTCTTGGCGGCATGGGAATCACGGGCGAATATTCGATTATGCGCCACATGATGAACTTAGAATCTGTAATCACTTACGAAGGCACGCACGACATCCATTTGCTGATTACAGGAATGGACATCACTGGTATTGCGGCTTTCAAATAAAAGCTATTAGTATTGAGATGTTAATATTGAGACAATAAATTGTAGATTTCTACTTCTCAATACTAACATCTAATATCTCAATTCTAACATATGAATATAGAAAAAATCAACAGCAGCATCCAATCCCAAAAGGAAATCCTGCTGAAACACCCTTTATACCAGAAAGTCCAAACGATTGAAGATTTGCATTGCTTCCTCGAAAGCCATGTATATGCCGTTTGGGACTTCATGTCGCTGCTCAAGGCATTACAGCAAAAACTGACCTGCACGACTACGCCTTGGTTTGCTTCAAAGCATCCTGAAACCCGTTACCTGATCAATGAAATTGTCCTGGCCGAAGAATCCGACCTCGCGATCAACGGCAGAAGGCTGAGTCATTTTGAAATGTACCTCGAAGCCATGAAGGCTTGTGGCGCCGATACTTCGGAAATGGAGCATTTTATTTCCAATGTCATGTCATTGCAAAATATATTCGTGGCGATCAGACAAAGTCCGCTGCATCCCGGAATCAAATCATTCCTTGATTTTACCTTTTCCGTCATCGACGAAGGAAAACCGCACAAGATTGCCGCAGCGTTTACTTTTGGAAGAGAAGACCTGATTCCGGCGATGTTTACCGAAATCCTCAAAAATTTCCAGCACAATTTCCCTAAAACCGATTTGCGTCCGTTGATTTATTATTTTGAAAGGCATATCGAACTCGATGCTGATGAACACGGCCCAATGGCGTTGCAAATGGTTGATGATCTTTGTGGTGACGATTTGCATAAATGGAATGAAGTGCAACAGGTTTCAATCGAAGCGCTCGAAAAACGCATTGGCCTGTGGAATGCCATCGAAGAAAAAATCTCGATGAAACTCGAAACCATTTAAATCATAAGCCTTTTGATTGGTTGACAAAAGTTTGGAATTTATTCCGGAGCCAATTCCAGTTCCAGCCCGTTTAAATCGTCGGTAATGGGAATCTGGCAGCCAAGGCGGCTATTGGGCTTGACATAAAACGCTTCCGAAAGCATCGCTTCCTCATCGTCATTCATCGGCGGCAATTCGACATCATTCAGGATATAACACTGGCAGGAAGCGCACATCGCCATGCCGCCACAAATGCCGATTGTACCTTCAGGCGCGAGTTCATATGCACGAACCAGTTCCATGATATTCATGTTCATGTCGGTTGGCGCCTGAACTTCATGGACAATGCCGTCGCGGTCGGTGATGAATATGGTTACGTCTTCCATGATTATTTTTTACAATAATGGTCTGAATGTTCTACCGGATATTTTTTGTCAAGGTCGATGTTGTTGAAACTCGAATCGCTTCCCCACGAAAAATATTTTTCATAGTAAGGTAGGAATTTATTCGTCTTGATTTTTTCGAGGAAGTAAATTTCATGCTCTTTTTCCTTCATGCCCATTTCATAAAGCATCTGGTCGTATTTCACAATACCGAGCGAATTGAAATATTGCTTCATCCTGAAATATTCACAAACGTTACCGCTTTCGAGCCTTCCGGCAAAATAAAACGGCATAAACCAGCCGATGACATGGCAACTTCCTGAAATGACTTTTCCAATGATATAAAATTTGAACTCGTACCATTTGGAAACCGGCACATTAAAATCATTCATGATTTGCAGCACTTCCTTGCGATGCACCCATTCGTCAAGTTCGATTTGGCGGATTTCCTTTTTCTCATTTTTATCCTTTACCGAAGCAGCATGGCCTTGGTAAGCAAAACTCGCTGCCTTTTCGGCAGAATACGCTTTTTTTAGTAGGTCGACAAGTTCGGGATGATGGAGTTCCATTTTTATTTTTCGGGAGCAATTTCCTGCTATCCGCTATATCTTTTTTAAACCTTGCAGGGTTTAAAAAAGGATACCGCTTCTACCAGGGCTAGGCTTTTCACTACAAATTAATCAATCGATTTTACGACGGCTTTTTCAGCTTCTTTTCGTGTGCCGTCAAATCCGTCAACGCCTGAAACGGTCGTGTATTTCATGACATATTTTTTGCCCGGATTCATGCGCTGATAAACACTTTGGCACATCAATGTTGCTTCGTGGAAACCACAAAGAATCAGTTTTAATTTGCCCGGATAAGTATTGACGTCGCCAATGGCGTAAATGCCGGGAATGTTGGTTTGGTAATCCAAAGTATGGTCGACTTTGATCGCGTTTTTTTCAATTTCCAATCCCCAGTTTGCGATTGGGCCAAGTTTTGGCGACAATCCGAAAAGCGGAATGAAATAATCGGTTTCGATTTTGCGGTGTGCGCCGTTTTCGTCGATGTCAATCGATTCAAGGTGTTCAGAACCGTTCAGTCCAACAATTTCAGCGGGCGTAATCAATTTGATTTTGCCTTCATTCTTTAATTCCTGGACTTTATCAACCGAATCCAATGCGCCGCGGAATTCGTTCCTCCTGTGAATCAACGTGACTTCCGATGCGATATTGGAAAGGTAAATGCTCCAGTCCAACGCCGAATCGCCGCCACCGGCAATTACGACTCGTTTGTCGCGGAATTTTTCGGGATTCTTGATGAAATACTTGACGCCTTTGCCTTCGTAGAATTCGATGTCCTCAATCAACGGTTTGCGCGGTTCGAAACTTCCGAGCCCGCCGGCGATGGCCACCGCATTTGCATGGTGCTTTTTCCCTTTGTCTGTCGTGACGATAAAAGTGCCGTCTTCGAGTTTTTCGATCGTTTCGGCGCGTTCGCCCAAAGTGAATCCGGGCTGGAACTGTTTGATTTGTTCCATGAGGTTATGCACCAAATCGCCCGCCATGACTTCGGGAAAACCGGGAATATCGAATATGGGTTTCTTGGGATAGAGTTCTGCCAACTGCCCGCCGGGTTGCGGCAAGGCGTCAATCAGATGGCATTTGAGTTTTAAAAGCCCGGCTTCAAAGACTGTAAAAAGTCCGGTTGGGCCGGCGCCGATGATGAGTATGTCTGTTTCAATCATGTTTCTGAGTTACAAGTTGCAAAATTGCAGGGCCGCAATGCTTGCATGATTGCGTTTAGATTTGAAATTAAAAGGAGGACAGCCGGTGGCTGTCAGGTATCTTTTTTATTTCGCCCGCGTTAGGGATTGAAGCGGTATCCTTTTTTGCAAAAAAAGATATAGCTGAAAGCCCGGCCGGAGGCAACGCCAAAATTGTTTAAGCAATATTGACCACGGTTTCGATTTGCGGGGCAAATTTTTTGATGGTCGTTTCAACACCGGCTTTGAGTGTCATCTGGTTTACGCTACACGAAATGCACGCGCCCTCGAGACGCACTGTTACGTGTTTGCCGTCTTCAATGCCTATGAGCGTGATGTCGCCGCCGTCGGAATTTAGAAACGGGCGAATTTCTTCGAGCGCTTTTTCGATGTTGATGGTTAATTCTTCTGTTGTCATATTTAGACTTCTTAGATTATTGGATTGTTGGACTTCTTAGATCGTTAGGCTTCAGTTTTAACTACTTTCTGTCTGAGTAGTCCAAACTGTCTAAAAATCTAACCGGTCTATTTCGCTTTTACTGCTGCACAGCCTGCCATGGTCGTGATCTTGATCGCTTCGGATGGCGGCAGGGTTTCATTCCGTTCGACGACTTCCTGGACCACGTTGCGTGTGATCTCGGTAAATACTTTTGCAACGATAGAACCTTCCTGCATCGCTGCCGGACGGCCATAATCACCGGCTTCTCGGATGGATTGCACAATCGGCACTTCGCCCAAAAACGGCACACCCAAATCAGCTGCGAGGTTTCTCGCGCCTGATTGCCCGAAAATGTAATATTTGTTTTCCGGCAGTTCTTCGGGTGTGAAGTATGCCATATTTTCTATGATGCCCAAAACGGGAACGTTGATGCTTTCTGACAAGAACATAGACACGCCTTTTTTGGCATCTGCCAGTGCAACGGCTTGCGGCGTGCTGACGACAACCGCGCCGGTAATAGGCAGCGATTGCATAATCGACAAATGAATGTCGCCTGTTCCTGGCGGCAAATCAATCAGCATGAAATCGAGTTCGCCCCAATCGGCGTCGAAAATCATTTGGTTGAGCGCTTTTGACGCCATTGGTCCACGCCAGATCACGGCTTGGCTTGGCGCCGTAAAAAATCCGATCGACAACATTTTGATTTCGTAGCTTTCGACAGGTTTCATTTTTGATTTGCCGTCAACGGTGACTGAAATCGGTTTTTCAGACTCGACATCGAACATCATTGGCATTGATGGTCCATAAATATCGGCATCTAGGATTCCGACTGAAAAGCCCATTTTGGCCAGGCTGACTGCGAGATTTGCCGTAACGGTCGATTTGCCTACACCGCCTTTTCCGGAAGCCACAGCAATGATATTTTTGATTCCGGGAATGGATTTCCCTTTAATCTCATTTTTTTCGGGCGTTTCGACTTTGATGTTGACCTTGACTTTGGCGTCTGGCGAAAACTGCTCGTGGATGATTTTCCGGATGTCGTCTTCTGCGCGTTTTTTAATGTGCATTGCCGGTGTTGAAAGTACGAGATCAACAACAACCTCATCGCCAAAGGTAACCACGTTTGCCACGGCGCCGCTTTCCACCATATTTTTTCCTTCACCCGCTATTGAAATGGATTCAAGTGCTTTGAGGATTTCTTTCCTGTCTAATTTCATTTGGATTTTCTGATTTACGTAACAGCCTTATTAAGACTAAATTCAGATTGCAAAGATAGTCGGAAAAGTTGTTATGGGAAAGCGATTGTATTGAATTTATTGATGTGGAAATAGCCTGGATTTTCTTTACTCGGGCTGCCAAAAATGTTTCTCAAAATCCACGACTTTATTGTCTTCGACTTTGATGCCTTCGCTTTCGAGCAGTTGCTGCATCAGGTTTGTCCCGTCAAAATGGTGTTTGCCCGACAGCAATCCGACACGGTTCACAACACGGTGCGCCGGAACATCCTCGCGGTTGTGCGACGCGTTCATCGCCCAGCCGACCATTCGCGCTGAACCTCTTGAAGCGAGGAAATTGGCAATTGCGCCATAGGAAGTGACTTTGCCATACGGAATCCGGCTGGCAACATCATAGACTTTGTCGAAGAAATTGTCGTTTTTTTCAGGCATACCAATAGTATAAAATCACGTTCCACAACGTAAACGCAGAAATGATCCCGGTAATTGTCCCGATGATGTAATTCATGTTTTTGAGGATGAAAGCGGTCTTGGTTTCCATCTTTTTGAAGAAGGCGATATAACACCAAAATGCAAAAAAAGCACCGATTCCCGAACCGATTACGAACGTGCAAATGAACAGCTTGTCAAACGAAAAATAATTGTATGAAGCCAATGTGATGCTGATGAACACGTAAAATGGGATTGGGAAAAAATTCAATGCCGACAGCAACATCCCGAGAAAAAATCTGCTTTTTTTACTGTAGAGCTTGATGTGTTTTTTTTCTTCGGCGGGTTTTGCCGCGCCGCGCCAGAAGAAAAAACCGGTCAATGCAAGGAATATGGCCAGTCCGATTTCGCGGAGCAGGATCAGGATGTCAGGATTTTTGTCTATAAATTGTGCGAAAATCACCGCGATGAATGTCTGGATCAGCACAATCGCT
>DATHKH010000168.1:0-14029 GCA_035286325.1 Flavobacterium sp. | reverse complement strand
GTGGCCATTGGCATCAATGCCGATAAAAAATACATGTTTTCGCTCGAGGAACGGAAAAGGTTCATTGAAGAAAGTTTTAAGGACATGCCGACGGTTTCGGTCGTCACTTATGAAGGACTGACGATTGATTTGTGCAAAAAGCTGAAAGCCCAATTTATCGTGCGCGGCCTTCGCAATCCAGCCGATTTTGAATTTGAGAAAGCCATTGCGCATACCAATAGGAAGCTTTCGAAAATCGAGACGGTTTTTCTTTTGACGGCTTCCAACACTTCCTATATCAGCTCGAGTATTGTGCGTGATGTCATCCGGAATGGCGGCGAATACGGGCTTTTGGTACCAGATTCCGTAAAGGTGAAATAAAAATTATGAAACAACTTTACTTCCTGTTGCTGATTTGTGTTTCAATGTCGGCGCAAAAAGACAATAAATACCTGACTGTTTTCGAAAAGGGAAATGGCAACCAAAGTGCGACTTACCAGCAAACGATTGATTATTATAAGGCTTTAGCCAATAATTTTCCGACGATAAAAATCGAGGAAATGGGCATGGACGATTCGGGTGAACCGATTCATATCGTGATTTTCAATCCGGATAAAAACTTTGATTTCGACGAGATCCACAAGACCAAATCGGTTTTGTTGATCAATAACGGCATCCATCCCGGCGAACCTGACGGCATTGATGCGACGATGATGTTTTTTCGCGATTTGGCCCTCGGAAAAATAAAAGCGCCTCAGCATACGGTTTTGGTTGCGATTCCGGTGTATAATATTGGCGGTGCACTGAACAGAAATTCAACTTCGCGCGTCAACCAGGATGGGCCAGAGGAATATGGTTTCCGTGGAAATGCGCGGAATTACGACCTGAACCGCGATTGCATTAAATCGGATACGAAAAATACCAAAAGTTTTGTCGCGATTTATCATTTGGCAAATCCCGAAGTTTTTATTGACAACCACGTCAGCGATGGCGCGGACTACCAATATGTATTGACTTATATCATGACCGAGCACAACAAGCTCGGCCCGGATTTGGGCGATTATATGAATAAGGAAATGACACCGACATTGGTTGCCAATCTCAAGAAAAAGAAAATCGAATCGACGCCATATGTCAATGCCTGGGGCGCAACGCCAGACAAAGGATTTGCGCAGTTTGTTGACAGCCCGAGGTATACTACGGGTTACACTTCGCTGTTCAACACCATTGGGTTTGTTGTCGAAACGCATATGTTGAAAAAATATCCGGCACGTGTCAAAGCGACTTATGATTTTATGCTGGAAATGATGAATTATACCGATGCCAATTATAAGAAGATAAAAGACATACGCCTTTTGAACGAGCGGAATTACCGGCCCGGAAACCAATACGCCATTCAATGGCAGGTTGATTCGTCGAAAGTCGAAACCCTTCCGTTCTTAGGTTTTGAAGGCATTTATAAGAAAAGTGATGCGACTACAGGGCAAAGATTATTCTATGACCGCACGAAACCGTATAATAAAAACATCCCATTTTATAAGGAATACAAAGCCGTGAAAGAAGTGACAATTCCTTCCGCCTATGTCATCCCGAAAGGGTTTTGGGATGTCATTGACCTGCTAAAAAGCAACAACATCCAATATACGCAATTTAAAAAAGATACGGTCATCGATGTCGAAAGCTATAAAATCGCGGATTATAAAACGACGCCAAATGCTTACGAAGGCCATTACCTGCATAAAAATACCAGAGTCACTTCGCAAAAGGTGAAAGTGGCTTTTGCCAAAGGCGATTGCCTGTTTTCGACACAGCAGAAAGGTGTCAAATATTTATTGGAAACGCTCGAACCTGAAGGCATTGATTCGTTTTTCAACTGGAATTTTTTCGACACGACGCTACAACAGAAAGAAGGTTATTCGGATTACGTTTTTGAAGACCTGGCCACACAAATCCTGAAAGAAAATCCGGAAACCAAGGCAAAGCTGGACGAAAAAATCAAAACCGACAAGGTTTTTGCAGGCAATCCTGAGGCGCAGCTGGACTGGATTTATAAGCAATCTATTTATTATGAGAAAGCGCATTTGCAATATCCGGTGTATCGCATCATGAAATAACAGCCCTATTTCAGCAGCTTTTCTTCTTCAAATAACAATTTGATGTTTTCGTAGGAATTCTTGAGTGCTACCTTTATTTGTTCGGGATTGAGCCATTCTGCTTTTTCAATGCCTTCATCTTGCTGCGGGACAAGCGTTCCGTCAAAACTAGTGCTCATTTCATACCAGTGTGTGATTTTGAGCTTGTAACGGTCGTTGCGTTTGAAAATGTGATATGTTTTTTGCAGTTTTCTGGTAATCAATAGTTTATCAACACCTGTTTCCTCTTCGACTTCACGCAAAGCCGCAGCATCATTTTCCTCGTATTTTTCGACACCGCCTTTCGGCAAATCCCATTTCCCGTTGCGAAAGATAAACAACACTTCGCCTTTTGGGTTGTAGACCAATCCGCCGCCGGCTTTGTTTACAGGCATTTTCGACTTGAGTGTTCTCAGGATTTCCTTTTCATCGGGATGATAGAGATACGCTTTTTCGACTTTGTTTTTGTAGATCTTCTTGACAAGCTCCCTGATATCGACGCTCTCGAGTAGGAACAGTTGAAAATCCGTTTCTTTTTGGATTTCATTTGTCAGGAAAAGTGGTTTATCGTTCACAAAAACTTTATACATTTGTAGTATGATTTTTAATAAAGATACAGCCGAAAAAACTGCCGAGTTGCTTTTGCAAATAAATGCAATTAAATTGAATCCGAAAAATCCTTTTACATGGGCTTCGGGTTGGAAATCGCCGATTTATTGCGACAACAGGCTTACACTCTCATTTCCACCGATAAGAAATTATATCCGCGAGGAATTTTCAAAAACCATCGAAAGCAAGTTTGGCAAACCCGATGTCATTGCCGGCGTCGCCACAGGCGCCATTGGTATTGGAATACTCGTTGCCGAATATATGGGATTGCCGTTTGTCTACGTCAGGCCTGAGCCCAAAAAGCACGGACGCCTGAACCAGGTGGAAGGTTTTTTACAAAAAGGACAGAATGTCGTTGTTGTGGAAGACCTGATCAGTACCGGAAACAGCAGCCTGCTTGCAGTGGAAGCGTTGCGTGAAGCCGGCGCGAACGTCAAAGGCATGGTTGCGATTTTCACTTACGGATTTGAGAACGCGACGGAGAATTTCAAAAATGCCGGACTTGACCTGTACACGCTGAGCAATTATGACAACCTGCTGAACCTCGCGGTCGCCAAAAAATACATCACAGAAGAAGAACAGGAAACGTTGCAGGAATGGAATCGAAGTCCGTCGACTTGGGGACAGACGCCTGCGGCCGGACACGCTTCGCTTTAGACACGCCTGCGGCTTTAGATTTCTGGATTGTTTCGTTACCGTATGTCCATCCTAAAACAGAAGCCAATTCCTAAAATCTAATAATCTAACAATCTATAAAAATGAATTTAGAAAGCCCAAAAGTTACCGTAGAAAAATCTGCACAATATATTTTTGACAAGCTGACCGATGTCCCGAATTTTGAGAAACTGATGCCGGAGAGCATTGCAAAGTTTGAAGTCACCGGTGAAGATTCGTTTATCTTCGGGCTGAAAGGCATGCCGGAAATCAAATTGAAAATGAAAGAAAAAACAGCGCCGAACAAAGTGGTTTTGGGCGCGGCAAGCGACAAACTTCCGTTTACGCTGACTGCCAATATTGATTCGGTTTCTGAAAATTCTTCGGATGTGCAACTGGCTTTTGAGGGCGAATTCAATGCGATGATGGCGATGATGATCAAAGGGCCAATCAGCAAATTTTTAGAGACTTTGGCTGCGAACATGCATAAATTGTAGCAGAAGCCCGCGTTAGGGATTGCAGCGGAAAGCCCACAGCGAGAGACGAGCGAGGACTTGCAGCGGAAAGCCCGGCCGAAGGCAACGTCCAAAAAATACACTATAAAGCCTTTCATAACTGAAGGGCTTTTTTTATGATTTGGGTATTTTATCGAGTTTTTAGGTTTGTTATGGAAATGTTAATTATTGTTTGCCGAAATTAAGTAGTATTGCATTTGGATTGCCAAATTAACTATTGATTTACAATGGATTGACGCAAAATTAAACGAAAGACCCCAAACAATGCCTAAGACCGACCCACAATTAAAAAGCAATGATTGCGGCATCAGTGCCGTAAAAACCGTGTTTAATATTCACGGGAAAAACATCTCGCGCAAATATATTGAACAGCACATCTCGCTTGAGGAAAAAGGCTCCAGAATGTCTGATCTGGGCGATTTCCTGAATTCACACGGGTTCAATACCAAATATGAACTTCTCGACATCAATTATGTCAATGGCAATGTCTCACAAATTGAGGACATGATGCCGTTCATTCTTTCGATAAAGCATAAAAACGGGCTGCATTATGTCGTGGCCAACGAACTAAAAGGCAAGCAGCTAAAGATTTACGACCCAAGCAAAGGCAGCCAATATTACCTGTCAATCCAAGAACTGAAAAAGAAATCGCATTCCAATAAGAACGATTGGGATATGACTGATACGGAAACCAAAATCCGGGTGCTGTGTTCGGAAGATTTGGCGGAATATAACATCAGCCTGGACAATGCACTGGCCGATAATGGGCATGCCGTACTTTTCAACAAGCTGACTTATTTCAAATACCTCAAAGGAAATTTTGGGTTTAAGGACACACTGGCGGAAAAGGCGTTTTTAAATGACCTTTTGAAAAACCAGGATATTTCCAATGTGCCAAATAATTTCAAGACGCTCGAGCTCGAAAAGGGAAAAATAAGAAACTCGTCGCCATTGATCCTGACCGTAAAGCAAAACCCTGAAGATGAAGCAGAACCGGCTTACCCTGAAGAAAGCAGGAAAAACCTGTACTGGCAATTGTTCAGGCAGCTTGGCGAATATAAAAAGCTCTGGTACATCTATATTTTTGCGGCTTTGTTTTCGGCAACAACGGCTCAGATTGCGGTCTTTACAAACCAGATATTGATTGACAATGTACTGCCGACCTATAACATGAGCACTTTGGTCCTGTTTGCCATCGGGCTTGGGATTTATAAGCTTTTCGACATATTTACTACAGTCTATAAAAATTTTGTTTCGATTCATTTGGGCAATGTGCTCGACCGGTATTTCCTGTTTTCGTTTGATGAGAAAATCAACAGATCGTCTTTGGCCTACATCCATTCCTATAAAAAAGGCGATTTGATGGAACGCGTAAGCGATTCGCTGAAGCTGAAAAGTTTCTTTATGAAATTCTTTACCGGAATTCTTGTCGATGTGACCGTATCGCTTTATTCGTTGCTGATCCTGTTCTTTATTGATTCAAAACTGACGCTGATAGTCCTTGCGGTGATGGTATTATTCTTCCTGTGGTTTAAGTTCATCACGCCATACCTGAAACAGAATGAGCGCCTGAGGTACATCCGGAAAGCGGACTTCCTTTCCAAAATGATGGAAAAAGTCGAAGGCGTGCAAGTCATCAAAAGCTTTAGGATCGAGAGTTTCCACTCCAATAAAATCTTTTCGAGCATCAATGAATACCTCAAAATCCAATTGCGCAATGGCTATGTGGATTTAATCAATAAAATTGTCGTGGCGACTATCGTGGTCGTGTCGTCGATATTCATTATGGTTTTCCTGACGCAGTCGGCTATTGAGACACAAATCATCACTTTGGGACAAATCGTGACTTTCATTGCATTGTCTTCAAAAATCTTTTCATCGCTGAAAGGCATTTTGGATGACAACATGACATTGCAGGAAAATGAGGTGATTTTGAAAAGATACCTTGATTTTGACGAACATACCAAAGCGCCTTCTAAAAAAGGAATCCGTGATTTCAGCATTGAAAAAATCGAATTCAAAAACCTCTTTTATGGCTATTTGCCGCATGAACCGGTTTTGAAAGACATCAGCCTGACGATCAAAAAGGGCGAAAAAATAAAAATTGAAGGACAAAACGGCTCGGGAAAATCGACTTTCAGTAAAATCCTGACGACACTTTACGTCCCGAATTCAGGTTCTATCCAGGTAAACGACCGCGACAAGAAATTCTACAATGCGGAAAGAATGCGCGAGAAAATCCTGTTGGTGACCAACGAGGACATTTTGTTTAACGATACGATTTTCAACAACATCGCTTTGGGAAAAAACCTCGCTATTTCTGATATTCTCGATATGGCGAAGGCTATTAATTTCTATGATTTCATTGCTTCAAAAGATGACGGACTGGAGTTTATCATCAATGAAAACGGCAAGAACCTTTCGACCGGGCAGCGCAAAAAAATCCTTTTGCTCCGCGCTTTGTTTGCCGAAACCGAAATTGTCATTCTTGACGAAGTCTTGTCGGGAATGGACATTGAATCGCGCAATAAAGTCGAAACAATGGTCAATGCCGACAATTCAAAAACATACATCATCATTTCACATGAGCCGATAAACAACATCAATTTTTCCAAAAAATACAAAATCACCAATGGAGAACTCAATATATTATAACACGAAATCCATCAATTTCATCAAGATTCTCAACAAGATCCTGATTGCTTTCGTATTGATTGTCACGATCCTGATTTTCGCTCTGAACATCAATGATTCTGTTGATTTCAAGGAAGGGCAGATTTTTTCGGATACGCCGCAATTGAAAATCAATGCGCCGAATGAGGTCAGGGTTCTGAAAATCCTCGTAAAAGAAGGACAAGCGGTAAAAAAAGGCGATACGCTTTTCTTATTGGAAAACAAAAAAACGCGTTCTGAACACGATGTTTTGGTGTCCGATGTTGCAGCTATGGAAAACAAAATCATCATCATCAATAAGCTGATTGAAAATACGCAAAGCCGTAAAAGTTCGCTTCAGCAATTGCTAAGAATCCAGTCCAATATTTACAAAACCGACCGGAAAAAAGCCGCGTACGAGATTAGCGCGCTGAATAACAAAATTAACCTTGCTTCGCAGCAATCGTCCATTTTGACGGATAAATTTAAAACCGATTCGCTTTTATATGCCAAAGGAGCGATTTCACGTTACGAAATGAGCGACACGAAAAACCAAAACCTTAGTGACAAAAAGGGGGAAGTTGACATCAAATCGAGTTACAGCGTCAAGAATTACGATTATCAGAATTTGGCTAACAACCTAAAGCGTACAAAAAACGATTTGCGCCGCAGCATCATCGACGAAGATAATGATATCGAGAATTACCAAAAAGAAATCCTTGAATTGCAAACGCAGATTAAGGATGGCAAATCAAATTTGAATTACATCGGTGACGAACTTAGCAAAATGGTCGTGACTTCGCCGTTCAATGGTACGGTTTCGAATCTTTTCAACGTCAGGCAAAACCAGGAAGTCATCAGTAAAGGCGATTTGCTCGCCATCATCGCACCGAGTTCGGAAAAATTCTATGCAAAGGTAATTTTGAATGAAAAAGATTTGGCTTATGTCAAAAATGGACAAGACATTAACCTAAAGCTCGATGCCTATAATTATTACCGTTATGGCGCGATTAAAGGGAAAATCTCTTATGTTTCGCCATCCGATGTCGACAAGACGTTTTATTGCCTTGCCGGAATCAGCAAATACAACCCGAACATCAACCTGAAAGCGGGTTACAAACTCAAAGGTGAAGTCATCATTGAAAAAATGGTGCTTTACCAATACATCATGAAAAAACTATTCAATAAGATTGACAATACCGTAAACTGATGAAAAAAAGTCTGTCCCTATTTTTTTTCCTCCTACTGACAACCATCTCCCACGCACAGCAGGCAATGACATTTGCCGATTGCCTCGAAAAAGCGATGGACAACAACCTTGACCTGAAAAGCGCCGCTTATGAAGAAAAGATTGCCGTGACCAAACACTTGGCGAGTTATGGTAAACTGCTGCCGAACGTATACGGCGAACTGCGGACAGAGGATGTTAAAGGTTTTGAGATTGACGACCATCCTTCGCACGTTTATTTACCAAATGATTACAAAGAAGACCGCGGTACGGTATCAGCCGATTTCAATTTGTTCTCTGGCTTCAAAACATTCAATTCGATAATTGCCGCGCGACAGCAGGAAGAAATCGTAAGAACGCGCATCGAAAGGCAAAAAAACGAGATTACGATTGACTTGGCACAACGGTTTATCACGGTTTTATACCTACAGGATATTATCAATGCGAATGATGAACAAATCAAATCAAGCGGCAAGCAATTGGAAATCGCAGAATTGAAATTCAATTCGGGCGTGATTTCGGAAAGCGAGGTTTTTAAAGTCAAATCGCAAAAAGCTTTGGAAGAACTGACGTTGCTCAACAACCAGAACAAGCTTTCGGATAACTTGGTCAGCTTGAAACAGTTAATGAATATGCCGTTGGAAACCGAAATTACATTGATTCAGCCAAATCTCGAACTCAACGAATTGCTGGCTTCCACCGACAATGAATCTGAATTGATTAAAAAAGCGGTCGAGTTGCAACCTTCATACAAGTTGAGCGTACTCGAGCAAAAGAAAGCCAGGACAGAATGGGCATTAGCCCGCGGCGAAATGCTGCCAACAGTGACACTTCGGTTTATGTACCGGACTTATTACGACCCAAACCTCCAGGATTTTTATGCGTTCGACACACAACTGAATGAAACCACGTCAAAGCAAATGCGGTTTTATGTGAATATCCCAATCTTTAATGGTTTCCAGGCGCAAGCTAAAGCCCGTGCAGGCAAATTGCGTTACCGCCAAACAAAAATTGAAACGCAGATTGAAGAAAACAAACTTTCGAAAAATGTGCTTAAGGCGGTATATGATGTGCGGACTTCTGTAAAAAAGAAAGAAGCTTCAACGATTGCCTTCGATTTTACGCAGAAAAGCTATGATGCCGATTTGCTGAAATTCCAATTGGGAAAAATCAACATCAATGAACTCAATACGACCAAAATCAATTACAATTCAGCGCAGGCAGAGCTGATCCAGTCCAAATACGAATTACTGTTCAACAATGCATTGATCAGGTTTTATTCCGGCGAGGCATTTGTTTTGTGATATAATTACCAAAAAATAGCCTGGCAATTGTTATTTTTGAGTACAAAATCCTGAAAAACATGGAATATATCGTACACAAGAAAATCGTATTGGATGCGCGGCCGTCGGAAGTCTGGGATGCGTTGACCAACCCGGAAAAAACAAAAAAATATTTCTTTCACTGCAAGGTTTTTTCAGATTGGAAGAAAGGCAGCCCAATTGTTTTTAAAGGCAAAATGTTCTGGATTTTCAAGATTGAATTGCACGGCACAATTGAGGAAATCGAACCGGGGAAATTTTTGCAGTATACATTGAAAAACGAAAGCGGCGGCACGGAAACTTTTTCGCGCGTGACTGATAAACTGGTTTTTGAAAACGGCAAAACAACACTCGAAATTACTGACGATGTCGGTCAGGGCGAAGGCGCCGAAAAAAGATTCAAACGATCACAGAAAGGCTGGGATAAAATCCTGAACGGACTGCAAAAATTTATTGCCGAAAACTAATACGACA
This sequence comes from Flavobacterium sp., assembly GCA_035286325.1. Taxonomy (GTDB): domain Bacteria; phylum Bacteroidota; class Bacteroidia; order Flavobacteriales; family Flavobacteriaceae; genus Flavobacterium. The sequence continues at coordinate 4,464 of DATHKH010000168.1, read as the reverse complement.
TGATATACTTAAAAAGAATGCTGCTGGTGTTTATTTTTGCAACGGCTTTCATTTCCTGTAACGACAATAGCGTTTACAAAAAATTCGACAAGGATTTTACGGATAACCGATGGATTAAAACCGATGTCAGGAATTATGATTTTACGATTGACAAAGCCGGAAATTATGATTTTCTGGTTGATTTCAGTCATGTTTACGGTTCGCCGTTTGCGAGCATTCCCATCAAAATTGCCATTGAATATCCGAACAACAATACCGATATCAATACCGTTTCGCTGCTGTTGGCCGATGAACAAGGCAATCCGCTCTCAGATTGTTCGGGCGACTTTTGCGATTTGGAACAGGCAGTGTTTACAGGTAAAAAACTGGAAGCCGGACATTATAAAATATCCCTGACAAATGAATTCCCCAATGACTTTTTGCCGAATGTGCTTGGGCTTGGGATTAAGGTTGTGCCATCCAAATAATCAATAAAGCATTTGGATTTCCTTGATTTCAAAAATCTGTACGGAATCATCTTCGAGCAGCAATTCGAGCTTTCCGTTTGGGGTGACGTTTTGGACGATGCCCATAAATTTCAGTCCGGTTTTATACTCAAACGGCATCGGAATTCCTTTTTTGAAGAGTTTTGAAATGTAGGCCGACCAAAGCCCTTCCGATTGATTGTTCTGCAACGCTTCTACATTCGTTTCCAGCCTGTTTACGATTTCAACCAGCAGTTCATCCTTGTCAAAAACAGCATCCATAATCACTGCCAGCGAAGACGCTTTTGGCAATTGCGAAAAGTCAGTTTGGTTGACATTAAGCCCGATTCCGGCGATTGAAATGATTTCGCCGTTGGTTTTGATGGTATTTTCGATCAGGATTCCGCCAATTTTCTTATTGCCTGACATAATGTCGTTTGGCCATTTGATGCTCAGTTGCGGCATTTCATACCTTTCCAACGCCGAAATAACAGCGAGCGCCACGGCAACATTCAAATGATAAATCTGGTTGATATCCGACAGCGCTTCTCTAACTAAAATACTCACAATCAGATTTTTGCCTTTTTCAGAGTGCCATTGGGCGCCCATCTGTCCACGGCCTTTGGTTTGGCTTTCTGCAGTGACAGTCGTGAAGTTTTCGAGCATTTGGCTTGCTGCCAGTTCCTTTAGGAAATCGTTGGTGGAAGAAGTGGCATCGAGTTTGACTAGTCGCATCGGAATATTTTTGGGAATCGCATTTAATCTTATGTTAAGGTTCAAAAATAAAGACAAAAAATGGTAACTTTGCCAAATACAGAAAATTTTTAAATGACGAAAAAAGCAATAAACAATGATGTCCTTTTAGCGAACATCATCAAGGGAATAGAAGAGGTAAAAGGAAATGATATTGACATTCTTGATTTAAGGGCAATCGATACTGCGGTTTGCGACTATTTCATCATCTGCAACGGAAATTCAAATACACAGGTTAGCGCCATCGTTAACTCGGTTCAAAAAACAGTTTCAAAAGAATTAAAAGACAAGCCATGGCACGTGGAAGGCAGTGATAATGCCGAATGGGTACTGATGGACTATGTCAACATCGTCGTGCATGTTTTCCAAAAACACATCCGTGAATACTACAATATCGAAAGCCTTTGGGGCGATGCAAAAATCACTACCATCGAAAACAAATACTAAAGAACGACAATTTAATGGCTAAAGATAATAATCCAAATCCGAATAAATTAAAGATCAGTCCGTGGCTTGTTTATGGCGGAATCATACTCATTTTTCTTTTCATAAGCTTTGTTACCGGCGGTTCGACTTTTCAGGAACCTGCAAAAACGTCTTCTTCAAAATTCAATATTTTTCTTGAAAAAGGTGATGTTGACAAAGTCATCGTATACAACAAATCGGAAGCTGAAGTCTACCTGACAAAGGCTGCCCTGAAGAAAAAAGAATACCAGGCCGTTGCGAAAGACCTGTTGAACAGGGAAAACAAAGGCCCGCATTATACACTCGATATTGGGAATGATGAGATTTTCCAAAACAAACTTGAGAAAGCGGTAGCCGAAAAAAAATTGCGCGATTACAACTTCCTCCAAAAAGGAAACTGGTTTGAAATCCTCGGAACATTGCTGCCAATCATTGTCATCATTGCCGTATGGATCTTCATCATGCGCAGGATGTCAGGCGGCGGAGCCGGTGGCGGTGGCGGACAGATTTTCAATATCGGGAAATCAAAAGCGAAACTCTTTGATGAAAAAACCGATATCAAGACGACTTTTAAAGATGTTGCCGGACTTGAAGGCGCAAAAGAAGAAATACAGGAAATCGTCGAATTCCTGAAAAACCCCGAAAAATATACGAATCTTGGTGGAAAAATCCCAAAAGGCGCTTTGCTGGTTGGGCCGCCGGGAACCGGAAAAACATTGTTGGCCAAAGCCGTAGCCGGTGAAGCCAAAGTGCCATTCTTCTCATTGTCAGGATCTGATTTTGTCGAGATGTTTGTTGGTGTTGGCGCTTCCCGTGTCCGAGATCTTTTCAAACAGGCCAAAGAAAAATCACCTGCGATCATCTTCATTGACGAGATTGACGCCGTGGGTCGTGCACGTGGAAAAAACAATATGTCGGGTTCAAATGACGAACGCGAAAACACGCTCAACCAGTTGCTTACGGAAATGGACGGTTTTGGAACGAATTCCAATGTCATCGTTTTGGCGGCAACCAACCGCGCTGATGTCTTGGACAAAGCATTGATGCGTGCAGGTCGTTTTGACAGGCAGATTTTTGTCGATCTTCCGGACATCCGCGAACGTAAAGAAATCTTCGAAGTGCATTTGGCGCCATTGAAAAAAGTTGAAAACCTCGATACCGATTTCCTCGCCAAACAAACTCCAGGATTTTCAGGTGCTGATATTGCGAATGTTTGTAATGAAGCGGCTTTGATTGCTGCAAGACAGGATAAAAAAGCGGTTGACAAACAGGATTTCCTTGATGCTGTCGACAGGATTGTTGGCGGACTCGAAAAGAAAAACAAAATCGTTACCCCCGAAGAGAAAAAAGCCATCGCCATACACGAAGCCGGCCATGCGACTGTCAGCTGGATGCTCGAACATGCTGCGCCGTTGGTAAAAGTCACGATCGTTCCCCGTGGACAAAGTTTAGGTGCTGCATGGTATTTGCCAGAAGAAAGACTGATTGTACGCCCGGACCAGATGCTCGACGAAATGTGCGCGACAATGGGCGGACGTGCGGCTGAAAAAGTCACGTTCAACAGGATTTCAACCGGCGCATTGAGCGATTTGGAAAAAGTTTCAAAACAAGCGCGTGCTATGATTACTATTTACGGACTGAATGACAAAATCGGGAATGTCACGTATTATGATTCATCTGGCCAAAGCGAATACAACTTCTCGAAACCCTATTCCGAAGAAACCGCAAAAGTCATCGACGAAGAAATCTCAATCCTGATTGAAAGCCAATACCAAAGGGCCATTCAAATATTGGAAGAAAACAAAGATAAATTGAATCAATTGGCTGATATACTGATTGATAAGGAAGTGATATTCAAGGACGACCTGGAAGCCATTTTCGGCAAAAGGCCATTTGATAAAAACCTGCAGGAAGAAACTTCACTGTAATCCCTAAATAATGATTTCTTTTTAGAAAAATCTTAATTCAAAGATATGTTTGAATTAAGATTTTTTTATCTTTGAGGGATTTCAGTCAACAACTAGCATCTGACACGTATGAGTCTTTTCAGAAAAATTTTTGGTTCAGGTAATGATACTTCCGGCGAGGAAAGCCAAAATGAATATAACAATTCGCATGCTGCCAATTCTGCTCCGGCAGACGAGAAATTCACTTTCAATTTCAAGAAAAACGGCGGCAAGTTTTTATATTGTGAAAATCTCGACGAAGTCAAAGAGCAATTCGAGAACATCCTGGAAGAGAATGACTGGTTTGAAAGTGAAGCGGTTTGTTTTGAGCCCAAATTATACAGCATGCTCGACGAGAACAAAATTGTCTATGACAAGCCTGCAAATCCCAAATTCCTGCTTGCTTCCTGCGAGAACCTGATAGCCGACGAAGGTTCGGTCCTTTTTTCCTCAAACCAGATCAGGCAGAACAAACCCAATGAACTTCCTGCAAACATTGTGATATTGGCTACAACCAGCCAAATCCTAGAAAGCAAAAGCGACGGACTTCGCGTCATCAAAAAGAAGTACGACAAAGATTATCCTACCAATATTACCACCATAAAATATTTCGAAAAAGCCAAGGAAGAAGATTTTCTGCAGTACGGAAGTGCGCCGAAGAATTTATACCTGTTGCTTTTAGAAGACCTTTAAGATGCGTGAAACCTTAACGAGATCACTGTCAGGAATCGTATATGTTGTTTTACTGACGGCTGCGATATTTTGTTCGCCAAACAGTTTTCTGCTTTTATTCGGAATATTCTTAGTCATTGCCGTCGCCGAGTTCTGCGATTTGG
>DATHKH010000167.1:0-30562 GCA_035286325.1 Flavobacterium sp. | reverse complement strand
GCATACAATCCGAAAAAACCTGTTAGGAAGATAATGGTTTTCACCCACATAGTCACATTGGCATTTCTGGAAAGCCCGGAAGTTTTAAAATATTCATCTACCCGCGCGCGGGTGATGGCCAGGAACTGTGATTTAGTCCTGCTGAATTTCAATATAGGAATCATAAGAAAAGGGGCTGCAACTTTTATCGCTGGCCCTCATTTGAAAGCATTGCGGAAGGGAAATCTATATTATCGGAGATGCCGTAATTTCGTAGAAAAACTCTTTTTGTTGTAGAAATATATAGATCAAAACGCAAGATTGTAGTTTTTAGTGCATCACTTATTGCATTTGTTCAAAAGCGAAACATGAGACTGCCAGGATTATCGTAACCTTTTGATCATCATTCACAATTTCAATATGTACCTGTCAGTTAAAAAAACCATTCAAATTGTCCACGCTTTTTTAGTGAAAACACTTTGCCTGGGTAGGGGTTTCACCAATAATTTCTATAGGATAGACTTGTAATTTTGAAAAACAATTCCAATTTTGAAACGCGCCAATATATCGCAAAACACATTTTTTAATAAAATATTATTAAAAATTTAATAATATATCAAGGTAAAAAGCATCTGATTTTATGAAATTCATTATGATTAATATGAATTTTAAGTAATTAACCTGAAATGCTTACCGTTTGTCGATGAAAAGCGTCGTTTTGTGGAGGCAATTGTTAAGTTTATCTTAATTAGGATTTTTTAACCATAAAATACAGACCATGAAAAAAATTTTATTGCTCTCAATCTTAACGTTTGTAATGCAAGACGCGACCGCCCAGATTTCTTCCTTCAAGATCTTCAACAAAACGAGACTGCCAAATGCTGACACAGGCAAAATAAAAAATAAGGGTGTTGATGAAAAAGTATTCATCACGTTAGAAATAGTTCAATGGAATTATCTGGAACAAGAGAAAAAAACCAAAACCACTGAACTGGACAATCTTAAAAAAGAATTGTATAAGAATTCTGATGGTACTGATGGTGGCCCAATCTTCAGCCAGGCTACAAGAGACACTAAGGGCAGTAGGGTAAAAGTGCTGCGGACGGAAATTTCCGATATTGAAGTTCAGCAAGACAGCCTGTATAAGATTTATGCCAGCGACTATATTAATTATCAAAACTATAATTTTTTGAATTTCGGAAAGTACCGTTCTTCTGCTTTTTTTAATATGCTATATGGCAATGGCAATAAATTTAAAACTTTGGGGAATGCAGGTGTAAGTTTTGGAAACAATACCGGTTCCATTTTTTCTGAAATAGTAAATGGAAATTTAGGCATCGTTAGAGTAAGTCTGGGTACTATGGTTTCTAATAGTGAAAGTGAAAATCCAGAAGAGGAACAAAATGAAGAAGCCTACCAACGCCTGGTCAATTATGGCGGCAATACCGTTCTCAACTTTGAGTACCCAATTATGTACTTCCATTCAAGAAACAGCCAATACAATTTAATTTCACGCCTTATGGCAAAAGGTACCGCAGATTTCCCCGCCTTTGGGACAAAAACAGAAGAATGGGCCGGAAGCGGCGTCTTTGGAGTAGATCTTTATGGAGATGCCTCTGTGAGCAATAATTCCCTGAGATTTTTCTTTAACTGTAATATTAATAAAATATATGGCACAGATATTTTCAAGGAAAATCTTGGTATTCCACATAATGATTTTTCATTCGGACAATTGACACTTGGTTTGGTCTTTTTAGAAAATTTCAAAATATCATTTACTGTCGCAACCTTTAGTTCGGAAGAATCATTGACAAACAGAAATGTTATAGCCGGCGGCCAAGTATTAAAGTAATGGGCATTAGCAACCATTAAGAACAATCATAAATCATTAAAAAAAGACATGACACAAGAACATTCAGACGAAAAAATCGTCAAAAAATTCAATCTGCTCCGACATTTAATTGGGTTCGCATTTCTGATTGCCTTCTTTTTTGCCATTTGTTATATTGAAGGGTCGACCGAGAAACCCGTCGCCGTTGGCATTTGGGAAAATATCAAGCGTGGAATGTCAAGCATTCCAATCTATAAAGATTTTTTCATCCATTTTGCCGCAGCAATTGTCATCGGCTTTGTCGTGCTTTTGTTGTTAAAGGACATCAACGATTTTGCATTGGAAGAGAAATTTGTAGAGTTAAACAGAAAACTTGAAAAGAAATTCGTCGACCTGAACAAAAAATAGATACCATATATCCTAAAAATCCCAGTTCACTGCAATATATGAGCGTTGAAAAAGGCCTGCACAATGCATTATACCATATTACAGATTCTGACTATGATTATATGTATGTCATTGGCACAGGTAAAAATGAATTGGCAAGCCAATATCCAATCATAAAAAAATATTGGGATGCCACTGAAGATGTCCTGAAAAAAGATTACAATAAAATACGGTACAAAAGAATTACGACTCATGCCATCAGCAATACTTTTAAGTTGCACCTTCAGGCTTGCCTGGGCTCAAATAAAGATGAAAACCCATTGGCGAAAGTAATAATCATGGATGATTTTGCGATTGCCAATACTTTCCTGATCATTGGCGACAAATTTCTTTTTATTTCCCCAACATCGTTGGATATTGATGATAATGCAGTTGGAAGAGATTGTTTTATCACTGAAGATAGTCATATCATTAATGAATATACCTCCCATTTTTTATCCATTTGGGAAAGGGCCAAAAAAAATAATACTGAAATCACTACAGTAGAAAAATTTGAAAATGACATCAAAACAAAAAAAGGGATTTAAGAAGACCGTTGAAATTCGGTTAGTTTATTACGTCCGGCTAATATTTAAAAAGCAAAACCCAAAAGATTAAAATTCTTTTTGGGTTTTCACCGGCATCTGCTTCGGCATCGATGACAAACTGCACCACCGCATCAGCATTGGACATACTTCAAAGGACATTGTGACCGTAATGACAGACTCATATACCGTTATTAGGGTGCTGGCCGCTTTTTACATGTGCCAGCACTTATGGAAAGTGGAATGGAAAATAGTTGCGGAGATTCCTGACTTTGTGAATTTTATGCAAACAATCATTTTTTTGTGATGCATTTCATCGAATATTCCCAATTCTTTTAGCAGCATTGGTGGTTTTTTCATAATTTTGTAGCGCCCAAAACCTATCACAAATGCCTACAAAACCCGCCCTCTTCATCGTCGTTGACGATGATGCGATCAACAATATGTTGTGTAAATTTTCTATTAGAAAACATTTTGGCTCCATTCCTATCGTGACTTTCCTGGAAGCGCAAAAAGCCCTGGACGTCATCCGGATAGAATATGACAACCCAATCCCCCGCCCTACGGTCTTATTCCTTGATATTGCCATGCCAGGTATGAACGGCTGGAATTTTCTTGATGTCTTCGGACGATTCAATGATACTATCCGCAAACAGTTTACCATTTACATCCTGTCGTCATCGGTGCAGCAAAGTGACGAGAACAAAGCTTTGGCACATCCATTAGTCTCGGGATATATTCGAAAGCCGCTGTTGGAATCATCACTCGAAAACATATTGGGAGGATTGGCTTCAGGAAATGGAAAACCTGGTCCTGCTCCATCTTTTTTATTTTAGAGCATTAGCTGTTCGCGCAATCCTGCCAAGAGTGGATTTGGGAAAACAGCAATAAGATTGATATTTGTAATTTGGGGAACCATTTTTTGCTGTTTATTTTACTTATAGAGATTATTTCCGAGATTTACGACCTCACGGGCAATTACCTCATCTGAAGTGTAACGGGCAATATCGATATAAGTGCTTATAATAGTGCGTAGGGCATTTGTCATCATTATGTCCTTTGGATCGGGATCCTGTTTCGTTATAAAATCATTGATGCCTTTAATTGAAATAATGACTTTTTGTGAAGGGTCTAAAGCATCATTGCTCAACACATCCCTGGTCACATTTATAGCATCTTTCACCTCATCATCCGCCTTACCGAGATCATCCAATTGTTTGTCAATAATACCCAGTTTGTTGCCAATCCATTCCTTCTTACCGCTTTGGTCATTATACTCATTAAGAAAGTCTGAAAAGTTATCATTAAACGATGTTTTCTTATTTGTTTCCATTTGTTATTTTAAATTTTTTTCAAGTTGTCCTAATTGTTGAAAAACGTCAATTTTTTCAGGGGTAATTTTTATACTTAACCCCAAGCACTCAACCGCCTGTTTGAGAAGTTCCACTCCGGTCACCTGTTCCAAAATGATTCCCAACGCGATGGATTTGGCAAGCGGGTCCATATCTTGGGATAAGTTCTTAACACTTTCACCCAGTTTTTTCTGTTCTTCCGTACTCACATTAAGCATTAGGTTTAAACAAATGACTGACAGATTTTTTTCGGCTTTGGTAAAATCAATGTCTTTCATCACGAGTGACACTTGTTTTAATTTGTTTGTACTGTGTTCTCTGTCGAAACTTCTCTCGGCTGAATCCAAAAAGACCTGCAGAATGGTAGAAATGCCCACGTTAATCGCTTTATTGCTGTCCTTATCATGATAACTAAAAAATGAACTTCTTAGTATAAACATAGCCGAAAGACCGGCCAAAATGATTTTTCCCCATTCGTTTTGGGTAAATACCCCAAAACTGATATTCAACTTAGGGATAAAATAATAAACCAATACAGAGGCCATTCCATTTATAAAGAGGTACAATAATGCATTCCGGGAATATAGGATCAATTTAATTTCCCTGTATCTGCTCAGTAGTTCACTCAGACCCCAAAGGAATCCAAGTAAAAATGTTAATGAATAACACAGAATTATTAGTTTTGTATCCATTTTTCTTATCGTATAAAGTTAATAGTTTATTTTTAATTAGAAATCTGTTTATTATTATTCTGCTGAAAATAGTGTTTTCAATAGTTCAGCCGCCACACGGGCATCAATTGATACCCCAAAGAATAAACCTACATTCCATTCTTTTTTTACGGACACGTCGGTAAGATCGTATGCCGAATCACCAAAATCAAAATGCCTGTTTCCCGGTATGGTATTCCTCCTTCCGAAATGAATACCATAAGTAATGGCGCCAGCACGGGCAAAATCATGCGAAAGCCCTAACAGAAAATTTTCATTAGCATCCTTGCCTAATTGTGTCCCTACAACAATACCAACCCTGCTAAGATCGAAGATTCCGCCCTGTGGAGGAAAAAGGAAGGATCGTCCCTTAGGATAATAAACAGCCATAACCGTGATGAGTCCTCTGACCCCCGGATCATCCGCAATTAGGGTATTTTGGGTATCATTTAACGGGGCAATTTCGATATTTTGAGGATTTCGCAATGTTGTAGCTATCAAGCCGGTAGTAATACTCACATGATATAATTTGGGGATTTTAACCTCAGCATCGATAATGGTTGCCTTTTGATCTGATTTACCTAATGGTGCTCTCTTTACATTGAAAGTAAATTTTTCCGTAAATGGACCAATAACAGGAAAATCGATCACTGTAATTTCAGCTTTGCCTCCAGCCTGTGCCGAGGCTCCTTTATCAATATTAAGTGTTGGGTTATAATTGCCTGAATAATCAAAATAATACCGATTTGCATCCTCAAGACAGGCAGAAGTTATGAGGTGCACCTGATAAGAATATTCTTCAGTAGCGGTGGTAGGCAACCCATGTCCATGGAATTGTCCATAATGGTCAACAAAAATATGCACCGTATTGAATTTATCAATATATAAATTGTGTTTCTCCTTTATTCCCAAATTCTTGATATATTTATTTAGGATGCGTTTCTCAAATTCATCCTCTGCCATTCTTTGAAAACCCTCCTTTTCACATGGATCCAATAGTGGTATTTCACTTTTTACTTCCACATCGAAAGAAAAAACAGGTTTGTCCTTTTTCCAATCTGCTTTTGAAGGATCAGTCCTTTTCCTAATCGTAACGGCTGCATTTTTATCTTTCCCCAGACTCCTTATTGGGGTGGTCAATACCATAGTATATGTTTTTTTGGTGCTGTCATGTTTTCCTGATAATGCTGTTTTTTTATCTTTCAATTCTTTGGCCCTATCAGCATCAGTGCCAATTCCAGTACCGATATATACATCGAAGTTGTCGATATCGGCTTCTGCATTAACGCCGGAAATTTCAATAATAACATCAGTTGTTTCGGCATCTACCTGTTTGACCAGTTTGCCCGAGACTGGGGCCGCAGTATCCAACTTGGCATACTCGACCGTCTGTGTTTGTGCCTGTGACTGGATACATCCAAATAACAATAATAGTTGTAAAAATTTTTTCATTGTTTTAGGTTTTTAAAAATTTATAATTGGTTTTATCTTCAATGGTATAAGCAGACATGATATAAGTAAAATTATCATCAGAAGCAATTACGCTTCCTACATAATATCCGTTGATATCACATACCGCAGCTCCGCTATCACCTGCCATCGCGCAGCGGTCAATTTGTATCAATCCATTGAGATAATGTTGCTTTTTACCTTCATAGTTGATAAATTGACCAACAAAAATGTTCCTCAATTTACCTTCGCAAACACTCTTGGACCCGTTGCCTTTAAAACGGAGGAAAATATTATTCTCATCACTTTTAGTCAATGTACGATAAAATACAGGGCCTGGCAAATCAACATATACTGGTGATATATTTGTTTCAGGCTTCATAATTGCTATATCAAGAAAATCGGTAAGGCACCCTTCCAAGAGTCGCCCTGCCAGTTGGGATGCGCTTCCGTTTAATTCTTTGAAACAAGGCGAAATCAAATCATCATTTGCGTTAGAAACAGAGATTTGTCCATTTGCCAACTCCTCATTACAATACACATGATAGCAACTCATATAAAAGATTTCGCCATCTTTAGTCAGCGGGATACCAAGCGTACCGAACATTGTGTCATCCTTCCTGCTTATTCCAGAGGCTGGGGAAAGTGAAAGCGGCGTGGCAAAACCTGCCTGTTGTACATCTGTTGGAATCCTGTAATTAGCAATCTCTACATAATGCGGAAAGTCCTTTCCTGCCGCTCCTTTTTTACTCACCTGTAAAACAACCGCCACCGTTTTCAAGCGTTTGCCTTTTATATTCTTCCTGCCTGCGAAAATTCCCGTGATTTCAGGATACATCAATTTGAAGGAAGCTGTATTTTCATCAATCCATTGTCTTGCCAGTTGATACTGCTTATCCATCGGCAATGCATCCAAGTATCCCAGATGATCAATTTTCATTTCAATCACCAATGACATCCCGATAAACACAGCAAACAATACAAGCGTAAAAGCAGATATCAGCAACCCCTGAAGAGAATGGTTTTCATAGCTAATATACATACTAAACAAGTTTGAAAGTATTCCTGCCACAAGAAGCAGCCTGACCCACAAAACTTTAAAAACTGTATCTAATTTCATTTTATCCGATTATTATGCATAGCCAGTTTTTGTGAAGCTATGCCAAGGTTATTTTATATATTCTAATAGTTGACGAAACCTAAAGCCGCAGACGGCCCATTAAGGATATTAAAGGTTTGCCTATACAGACAGATTTGTGGGGAGGCTATTTCTGCTATAACAGAACACACTTATGCATTTTAACCCAATACATGAAATTCGCGTTAGGTAAATGTATAAATACCTGTTAAATATATATAAGCCGTTTTTATTACGCAATACGTATTTATACTTAATTTATTACGTATAAATACTTAATATTAACCTGTTTGGAATTATTTGGCGGTTTGATACACCATCACTATCTGCATTACAAAGTTATTTGTTACGAAAAAATCCGCAATAGGGAAAACCCCAGCTGTAATCGGTTTTTTGCCTATCTGTCAGATATGTTGTTAGTACTCATTCATTGTAAATAAAAAAATCCCCTCACGGGGATTTTAATTTAATTGCGGAAAAACTTATCCAGCTGGTACGACAATCACTTCTTTATGTACAGGTTGCACTACGCGTACTTTTTTCACATGGCGCCTGTGGTGCTTGTGGCGCACTACCACTTTCTTTTTGACCACTATCGGTTCCTGTTTGGTCACCACTACCACTTTCGGGGTACTGGTTGTGGTAACGGTCTTGGTCTGGACGACCGCTTGGGCTGATACTGCTGTTGCCATTGCAAGGCACAAACACAGTGTGAATAGGATTTTTTTCATAATGTTCATATAAGGTTAGTAGCGTGCCTGACTGGCGGCTGGTGTAAAATTCGCACAATTCCTGTCCGTCCACGTTATACAATTGTAGGAAAAGGTTGTCTGATTATATGCATTTGCTGGCATTAACAGGTGGGTTATAATTTTTGATTGTCATACAATTTGTTAATGATAACATCACGTCCAATTCACATCCATTAATGTACTTTGTGAAAAATTGGAGATGAAATATCATTTCAAATATTTACACACCGCCAAAACATTTCTGGCTTCCTTTAGGGAATGGCTTTTCTTGAGGGCCATGCAATCCACTTTCCTTCATTAGATGCTGCGGATTTTGGTGACAAGCCTATGGACCACAAACCTGACGCGTTGAGGAAAGAATCTTTCGGGACCGATTTTAAATGGGGCGTTTCTACAGCTGCCTTCCAGATTGAAGGCGCTCATGATATGGATGGCAAAGGGCCGTCGATATGGGATGTGTTTGCTGCCAAAAAAAGCAAAATCAAAAATGGTCACCAAATTGGGAATGCCTGCAATTTTTACAATTCCTTTAAGGATGATATTGCGTTAGTCCGCGAGCTTAACATTCCAAACTTCCGGTTCTCACTCAGTTGGTCACGATTGCTCCCAGACGGTATAGACAAAGCCAATCCCCACGGTATCGACTATTACAACCGGGTTATTGATTTCCTGCTTGAATGCGGAATTGACCCGTGGGTGACATTATACCATTGGGATTTGCCCAATGCCCTGGAACTGAAAGGCGGCTGGACAAACCGTGATGTGGTTTCCTGGTTTTCCGATTATACCGCATTATGTGCAAAACATTTTGGCGACCGTGTTCCGCATTGGATGGTCATGAACGAGCCATCGGTGTTTACAGGTGCAGGATATTTTCTGGGAATTCATGCTCCGGGAAAAACAGGCATCGCCAATTACCTGAAAGCCATCCATCATGCGACATTGGCAACAGCGGCAGCTGCAAAAATATTGCGGGACGAATTGCAGGAAGCGCGTATCGGTACCACTTTTTCGTGTACGCATATCGAACCCGTCAATTCCAGTGTGCGAAACACCGCCGCAGCGCAACGCGTGGATGCTTTATTGAACCGCACATTCATCGAGCCCATTTTGGGTATGGGTTATCCGGTAGCGGATTTGCCGGTACTCAGGAAAATTGAAAAATATATGCTGCCAGGCGATCTGGAAGATATGGCCTTTGACTTTGATTTTATCGGACTGCAGTGCTACACGCGCGAAATCGTAAAATCATCACTGTATGTACCTTATATCAATGCGGCATTGGTCAAGGCACAGAAAAGGAATGTGCCAATCACCGATATGAATTGGGAAGTATATCCGCCTTCGATGTATGAACTCATCAAAAAATTCAACGCCTATAAAAATATCCCGCCACTGATCATTACCGAAAACGGCGCCGCATTTCCAGATCATCTTATAAATGGCGAAGTTCATGATTCACAGCGCATCAAATATTTGCAGGACCATCTTGGGCAAGTACTGAAAGCCAGAAACGACGGATTAAATGTGGACGGCTATTTTGTATGGACTTTGACGGATAATTTTGAATGGGCCGAAGGTTATAACCCGCGATTCGGGCTTGTACATGTTGATTTCAATACCCAGAAAAGAACGGTCAAGCAATCGGGATTGTGGTATCGGGATTTCCTGACGGATAGCTTCATCCCTTCAGAAGTATTGACCGATGCAACCAATCATCAATTTATTTAGCATGAAAATACTTTATGCCATACAAGGCACAGGCAACGGGCATTTGAGCCGTGCGGCGGATATTATTCCTTGCCTGCAAAAACATGGCGACGTGGATATTCTCGTCAGCGGCATACAGGGTGACCTGGCATTGCCTTTCCCTGTCAAATACCAATTGCGCGGGCTCAGCTTTATTTTTGGAAAAAAAGGCGGCGTCGATTTGTGGAAAACTTTTGCGCGAAGCCATCCGAGAAAACTGTACAACAGCATCCGTAAACTGCCCGTGGAAGACTATGATTTGGTCATCAACGATTTTGAACCGATATCAGCTTGGGCTTGCCAGATAAAAAACAAAAACTGTATTGCGCTGAGCCATCAGGCAGCAGTATTGAACAAACGATTTCCATTGCCCGATCATGCCGATAAATTGGGCAAGTTGATTCTGCAGAATTACGCCCCTGCCGATTTTAAGTACGGATTCCATTTCAGCGGCAACAATGACAATATCTTTACGCCTGTCATTCGCGAGCAAGTGCGAAATCATAAGGTGAGTGACAAAGGGCATTATACGGTTTATTTACCGTCGTATGACGACCAAACATTAATCAGGAGGCTTTCGGAATATCCCGACACCAGATGGGATGTGTTCTCTAAGCACAATTCCAAAAGGACAATCGTCGGAAATATTACGATACAGCCTATCAACAACCTGCTTTTTACTGCAAGTATGGCAGCAGCTTCGGGCATACTTTGCGGCGCCGGATTTGAAACGCCTGCGGAAGCGCTTTTCCTGGGCAAAAAGCTATTGGTTATCCCAATGAAAAACCAGTACGAGCAGCAACTGAATGCTGCGGCACTGAAAGCGATGGGCATTCCTGTAGTGAAAAGCCTGAAGTCGAAATATGAATCGGCAATATCAGCATGGCTCAAAAGTGACAAACGATTAGCTGTGGTCTATCCAAACATGACGCAGGAAATCATTGACAGGATTGTCGCGACGCATACCGACGAATGACTATTCTTTGTGCTGCACCACTTCCATCATCAGCGTCCTGATATCCAGCAAAGCATTTAAGTCTTGCGGATCGGCATCAGCCTGTTCATCGTCATCTTTAAAATTCTCAGGCCGGTATTTAAAAATCTCCCATTTTCCGTGGTGGTATTCGAGTGCCGTGAGGTTTTCTACCCAATCTCCCGAATTGAGGTACACTACCGATCCTTTGTCGTTGGTTATTGTCCTGATTTCAGGTTGGTGAATGTGCCCGCAAACGACATAGCTGTAACCATTTTCAATGGCAAGTCCTGCGGCGGTTACTTCAAAATCATTGATGAATTTTACGGCATCCTTAAAGGCTGCCTTGATGCGCTTGGAGAAACTCATCTTTTCCTTACCCAACAATTTCAGGCACCAGTTTGTAAAGCTGTTGATCAGTATCAAGGTATCATAGCCGATTGCGCCAAGTTTAGCGAGCCATTTGGAATTCTGCATGGTAACGTCAAAAACATCGCCGTGGAAAATCCACGCTTTCTGCCCGTCGAGATTCAGTACCAGTTTATTCTGGAGCCTGAAACTACCGAGGCTCAGGTCTGTGAATTTCCGGAACATCTCATCATGGTTCCCTGTTAAGTAATAAACCGGGACATTTTCGGTGATGTATTTCATGATCCTTCGCACGACTTTCATATGCGACTGCGGCCAGTAGTTTTTGCTGAATTGCCAGATGTCGATAATATCACCGTTCAGCACTACGGCTTTTGGGTTGATGCTTTGCAGGTAGCGGAGAAGTTCTTTGGCATGACATCCATATGTGCCCAAGTGGACATCAGAGATAACAACAAGGTCTACATCGCGTCTTGCCATGTGCAAATTTTAAAAATATTTTTTACACACGGGTTAAGACTATGTAATCAATGTATTATGATTTGTGGAAATTGTTGGTTATCTCAATCCATACCGGCGCATGGTCGCTGGTCTTTTCCCAACCCCTGACTTCTTTATCGACACCGCCGCGCAGCAATCTTCCATCAAGTTCAGGGCTCAACAGGAAATGGTCTATCCGCAGTCCGGCATTCCGGGCGTACGCATTGCGGAAATAGTCCCAAAAGGTATAAATGGTTTCATTTGGATGGAGTTTTCGGATGGCATCTGTCCAACCCTGCGCGACCAATGCATGAAAAGCTGCGCGAACTTCTGATCGGAACAAAGCATCATTGATCCAACGTTCGGGTTTGTAAACGTCTTTTTCGGTGGGTATGACATTGAAATCGCCTATGAGCATAACCGGGGTTTTAAACGCCAGCAATGCCGTGGCGCGTTCGGTAAGCCGTTCAAACCAGCGCAGCTTGTAATCGAATTTGGGTCCGGGCGCTGGATTGCCATTGGGTAAATACAAACAACAGATGACAATGCCGTTGACGATGGCTTCAATATAACGGCTTTGGATGTCATCGGGATCGCCGTGAAGCCCGCGGCCGATTTCCTTGATTTCATAACGTGATAAAATAGCGACACCGTTCCATTGCTTTTGGCCGTGCCAGATGGCGTTGTATCCGGCATCCGCAATTGCCTGTTCCGGGAATTTGTCCTGTGGCGCCTTCAGTTCCTGCAGGCAAACCACGTCGGGCTTTGCTTCGGCAAGCCAGCGGAGCAATACGGCAAGCCTGCCATTGACGCCATTGACATTGTAGGTCGCTATTTTCATTGTTGTTTTCAAATCAGTCCTCCATCAATATTTCTTTTTTTGCAAAACCTTCAAACAGCGCCTGTTCGGCTTCACTGGTTGCCAATTCCTTGCGGTAGATGTTGCACCAGAATTTGACTTTCACACGGAAACGGTTGCCTGACATGGAATGGAAAAAAATTTCAGGTTCGGCTTCAGCATCCAGCTCGGGTACAGTTTTTAATGATTCCAGAATAATATCTTTGATCTCCTTCCGCGTGACGGCTGCCGCAATCGCAAACGAGATTTCCGCCTGGCGGTAATTGTCGGTCGTGGTCCAGTTGATGATATTTTGCGACAGGATGTTCGCGTTCGGGATAATGACCTCAGCACCGTCGGCGGTATCAATCGTTGTGGTCCGCAATCCTATTTCCTTCACCCTGCCGGACTGGTTGCCGGATTCAATCATATCGCCTATCTGTATCGGTCTTTCAAATATCAATATGACACCTGAAACAAAATTGCTGACAATAGACTGCAATCCCAAACCCACACCGACACCAAGCGCACCGAGTACAATAGTAATCTTGTCTATTGGCATCCCGGAAGCGGCAATCGCCAGTAAATAGCCACCGACCAGCAACAACAGCCGTGTGATCAACAGTTTGGAATGCTGTCGCTTGTTAATATTGTCGGTATCATTTTCCTCAATCCCTCCAAAAAAGAAAGCGACGAATTTTTGCAACAGATGGGCAATCCAAATGATCGCGACAAATAACAAGATGCCGCCAATGGTAAAAGTGAAACTTCCGATTTTGTTCTGATGTCCGGCCACATTTCCAAAAAAAGCGGACAGGCTGTCGGACAGGTTCAGATTGGACGCTATCACGACAATCCACAAATACACCACGATGAGCAAAAAAGGCTTGAGGGCGTTTCTTTCCAGTTTCTCAAAATCAAACAGCTTCGTGATGCCGCGCTTCAGGCGGATGACATATACTTGCAGGATGACAATCTCGAGAATGATACGCAACATGACAGATAATGCAATCATTTGCGTCAATGCAATAATGGCGGTCAGGCTGAGCGTATAAGCCAACGACACGCGGCCAAACAGGTTAAAAAGCACGGCCAGGACATTAAAAGCGATGAACAGGTAATTGGCCCATTTAAACATCACCTTGATGTATAATTCTTCCCTGAGGTATTTGAGATGCGACAGCCCAAAGCGTATCGCCACAACATTGATCCCAATAAACAGGCAACGCTGGAACAATGTCACCTTCAGAAACAGGTCTAAAAATGAAAAAGCAATAAAGATTCCCACCAAAAGCAACCACCTGCGGTATGCCTTTGGCTGCCATTTTCTGCGGAACAGCACAGAAAGGATCACCAACAGCAGCAAGTGCAGGAATTCAATATAAAGCGCAGGTGCATAAAGGTTGACCGCGATAGCGATATTGAGACCTATGACTACGACAGGCAACAAAACGCCGCGGTTGAGCGCGCGAAACCCAAATTCATCCAACGCCTGCAATTGGTTCTGTTCCCTGAGTCTCCGGATATGTCTTTTGAGCCACCAGTAGAACAAAGCGAGCAATAACAAGAGGAAGGTATTCCTGCCAAGACTGTATGTGAAATAGTAGCTGAAAGCCTTCACTTCCACGCTGAATTTTTCGGCAATAAAAGAACTGATGTTCTGGTTGGCAATTTTGATGCGCGTATCCCAGAGATTGGGATATTCGCTTCCAAATATGGAAATCCCCAATTTATCGAGCCGATCCTCAACGGTAACGAGTGCCTCGGAAATGACTATCTCCTTTCGTGTATTCTCATTCTTATGCGTATCGAGGATTTTGAGGTTGCCTTTGAGGATGCTGTCGATGGCAAAGAATTTTTTGCGCAGCGGCTTCAACTGGGATTGAAACTGTTTCCTGATGACCGTATCCCTGATCATTTTGCGGAATACCGTATCTTTCATGACAGTGCGCAATTTTTTCCTCAGGTCGACAATCTTTCCGGTTTCCTTGTTGAGTGCGGTTTGGTAACTTTCGAGTTTCTGTTCGAGTTCGAGCAGCACTTTCTGATACATCCGCTGGTTGCGGACATTGGTATTACTGGCATCCTTGATGTTCTGTGTAATCACACCGATGGATTCATTGGTATTGCTGATTTCTCCAAAAATGCGGAATGTCCTGGGCTTAAACTGGCCTTCATCGGCAACCGTATTCATGAGGTCGTTGGCGCGTTCAATTGCCGCAAGGTAATCGCTTGAGGTCAGCTCTTGTGTATCGGCAAAAGGCGAACGTTCTTTCCTGTGCGCAGTGGTATCGCGCTGTTGTCCAAAGGAAACCGCCCAAAGGAATAAAAAGAATATTGGCAATCTGTTTCCGGACAATTTCATGGGGATTTGATTTAAAACTTATTTCTTTAACACCAGCGTACTATACGCCGGCAATATCGCAGTGCCGTTTTTGACACCCGCTTTATTGTTGGTGAAATATACTTTGCCATAACCTGCTTGTGCTGTGGGCAATGCCAATGAGATTGGTGCATCCGACAAGTTGTGCAATACCAAAACTGTATCATCAGTGGCAGTACGCAGGAAACCGCAAACCGCAGGGTTGCCAAAAGCCAATGGTTCCAATTCGCCATAAGTCAATGCCTTGCTGTGGTTTCGAAGATTGATGAACATTTTATAGAAATTGTAAATGGAATTCTTGTCTTTTACCTGTGCGGCAGCTGGAATCACAGTCGCATCGGTCGTAAATTTCGGCTCCATCCATTTGGTTCTTGATTTGTCTTTTGCCTTGACATCCCAAATCAGCGGTTCGCGGATATTCTGGTCGGGCTTTTCACCGGGCATGCCAAGCTCTTCGCCATAATAGAGATACGGTGAACCTGGAAGCGTCAGCAATAATGCGGCTGCCATTTTCGCCTTGTTCGGGTCGTTGCTCACGGCGCTCATGATGCGTTCCTGATCGTGGTTGGTCAGGAATGTCGCATCGACGTAATCGGCATTGATGCCATGGTAAAAGTCGCGTATCTTTTTATGGTTGAGTACCAAAGAATCGGTTTTATGGGTGTTGACTGCCTTCGTGATCGCATAGCCCATATCGAAGTTAAACAATGCCGGAAGGCCTTTCATGTATGGCCCAACGACATTTGCCGGCGCCCATACTTCGCCTACGAGATAGACATCCTTGTTGGCTTTTTGCATTTCATTGCGGAAATATACCCACCATTTGTGGTTGTCGGGAGCGCGCTCTTCGGGAAAAATGTGGCGTGCGGCATCGAGCCTGAAACCGTCCACTCCTATATCAGTCAGCCAGAATTTGCCAACCTTGAACATTTCTTCCCTGAGTTTCGGACTGTCATAATTGAGGTCGGGCATGTTGCGTCCAAAATAAGAATAGTACATATAATCACTGCCTTCAACCTTGTTCCAATGGTTCCTGTTGCTCGAATCGCCTCCGGTTACCTTTCCTTCCGTCTTGGTCTGCGGATCATCTTTGTGCGTCCAGACATAATAATCTCGGTATGGGCTGTCGCTATTTTTTGCGGCATCAATGAACCAAGGATGCTTGCTGCTGGAATGGTTGATGACCATATCCATAATCACTTTGATGTTGCGTTTGTGTGCTTCGGCGATGAATTTCTTAAAGTCTTCCAAAGTGCCGTAGTCGGGATGGATGCCGTAATAATCGGTTACATCATATTTATGGTAAGACGGCGACGGATTCATTGGCATCAGCCAAATGCCTTCAACGCCAAGAGCTGCGAGATAATCGAGTTTTGCAGTCATTCCGTTGATGTCGCCAATCCCGTCGCCATTGGAATCGGCAAACGACGCTACGAAAATCTCATAGGTAATGCCGCGTGGCCATTTGCTGGCATTGGCGTTTTGTGCCTTATTTTGGACACAGAAAAATAAGGCCAGTACCAGTAGGAAGGGTATTTTTTTCATGGTAGTCTTTTAATCGGTTAAGGACTTAAAGTTAAATAAAAAATACATTCGATTTTTACGGCTGTGCAAATAACAATTCTTTTTGTACATTTGGGCAAAGCAAATAAAACCAGTTCCCCTACAACTGATATCCAAAAAGGCGTACCCAACAGTATGCCTTCACTTATGTATGATATTAATTGTTGACGACAAAAGGGAGAACATCCTGCCCTTAAAAAAGATACTGGAACTCCACCACCTTGAATCCGATTCAGCCGAATCGGGTGAGGAAGCGCTGCTCAAAATCCTGAAACGGAATTACGCATTGATTATCATGGATGTCCAAATGCCGGGCATGGACGGCTTTGAAGTCGCCGAAGCACTCGCAGGCAGCAACCGCACCAAAGACATTCCCGTGATTTTTCTCTCTGCCATCAACAAAGAGAAAAAGTACATTTCCAAAGGCTATGAAAGCGGCGGCGTCGATTACATTACCAAACCGGTCGACCCTGATTTGCTGATCCTCAAAGTCAAGACTTTCCTGAAACTCTACCAGCAGCAGAATGAGCTGAAGGACTTTAGGGACTTGTTGTCCAAAGAAATTGAAATCAGGAAAGACGCACAGGAAAATCTCGAATACAAAGTCGCCGAACGCACCCGGGAACTGACTTCCAAAAATGAAGAGCTGGAAATGCGCAACCATGAGTTGCAGCAGTTTTCGTGGGTCGTTTCACATGACTTGAAAGAACCCATCCGCAAAATAGAAATGTTTGTCAACCTGATCAAGGAGCGTTACCTTGCTGACGACGAAAAAGCAGTCGATTATGTGGATCGCGCACTTTCTTCGGCTGAAAGGATGACCAAGCTCATCACCGACCTGCTTGAATATTCGCGCCTGTCTGCCAATGTCGTAACCCATAAAACCGACCTCAACGAAGTCCTGGGCGAAGTACTGTCGGATCTTGAATACCAGATTGAACAGAAGCGCGCGACCATCACGTCTGACGAACTGCCAACAGTAGATGTTGTGCCAAGCCAGTTGCGGCAGGTATTCCAAAACCTCGTCGGCAATGCCCTCAAATTTTCAAAAGATGACATACCACCTGTCATTAATATTATCGCGGAACGCATTTCGGATAAAAAAGCCGACAGCCCAGTATCAGCAGCAGGTCGTTATTGCCGCATCACCGTAAGGGACAACGGTATCGGGTTTGAAGAACGCTATCTTAGTAAAATCTTCATCATTTTCCAAAGCCTTAACGCACGGGATACCTACGAAGGCACGGGGATTGGATTGGCCATCGCCAAAAAAATAATCGAAAAACACAACGGCATCATTACGGCAACAAGCCGGCCGGATATTGGCTCCAGCTTTATCGTAATCCTGCCATTACCAAAAAATTAAAACAAACCTCTTAGTAACATGAAAGGCAATTTTAGAAAAAACCTACTCGTCAGTTCAGGCATTTCAATGCTCATACTCATCGTCAGTTCGACCGCTTCCTATGTCAGCATCAAAAGCCTGTTGGAAAGCAACAGATGGGTCGGCCACACACAGGATGTGATTTATAATATCAACGAGTGTACTTCCATTACCGTGGATGCGCAAAATCGCATCAGGGGTTTCCTGATTACGGGCAAAACGGCATTTATTTCCGATTTGGGTAACCTTGAAGCCCGTGCCAATGCCCACTTTAACAGGATAGCCGAACTCACTATTGACAATCCTGCGCAACAGCGCGACCTGAAAGCGATGGTCGCGAAAAGGACTGCATTTTTCGATTACCTGGACCAGCGCGTTGCGGACAAAAAAAACGGGTTGCCGGTGTTGGCATCAGACCTTGAAAAAGGCAAGACGATATTGGACGACATGCAGCAGGGTTTTAAGACAGTAGAAAAACGCGAACAGCTATTATTGAAGTCAAGAACATCAGAATCAGAAAAGTATGGATCATACAGTGCCATATTGATTATTGTTGCTGCGTGCATCGCCCTGCTTGTCAGCATCGTGTTTTTTATGAGGATTCTCAACGATTATAAGGAACGTACAAAACTGCAATTGGAGCTCGAGCAGAAAGACATTGAAACTGCCAAAAGAATCGCCGTCATCAGCAATATTGCGGGGCAGGTATCAACAGGCAATTATGACATACGGGTGGATGACAGCGAAAGTGATGCTTTGGGCAGTATGGGCGAATCACTCAACACAATGGCCGAGTCATTGTCGGTTTCTTTCCTGCAATTGTCTGAAAAAGAATGGTTACAGGCTGGAATCGCCGAACTGAACAATGTCATGATTGGTGAAAAAAGCCTCGAGCAACTGGCAAAAGACGTCATTACTTTTATTGCCAATTATACCAAAAGCAGTGCTGGTGCCTTATATTTAATGGAAGGCGATGGCTTGGTTGCAGCTGCGGGATACAGTTATGTGCCCAACAAAAAAAGAACACAGTTGCGGCTTGGCGAAGGATTGACCGGGCAAGCGGCAATATCAGGTAAAATGATAGAAACTACTGACCTCACGCCTGAGGACATCACGATTTCGTATGCGCTTGGTGAAATAAAACCCCGGCATATTGTGGCAGTACCATTGATTGACATTAAAACCGAAGGCGTAGCGGAACTTGCCAGTGTAAAAGGCTATACCAGCCTTGAACTTGAATTCCTTGAAATATCAGCCAATAATATCGGGATTGCCATCAAAGCGGCACAGAGCAGGAAACGCGTACAGGAACTTTTGGAAGAAACCCAGGCGCAATCGGAAGAACTGAGTGCACAACACAGCGAACTGGAAGGCATGAATGCCGAACTTGAAGTACAAACCGAAAAGCTGCAAGCCTCTGAAGAGGAACTGAAAGTACAGCAGGAAGAACTGCAGCAAACCAACGAAGAGCTTGCCGAACGCAGCGTATTGCTCGAAGAACAGAACACCGAAATACAAAAGAAATCCGAAGCCCTTGAATTATCAACCAGGTATAAATCGGAGTTCCTCGCCAATATGTCGCACGAACTGCGCACGCCACTCAATTCCATTTTGTTGCTGAGCAGGCTGCTGTCTGAAAACAACGACAAGAATATGAATGTCGAGCAGGTTGAGTTTGCCAAGGTGATCCAGAGTTCAGGCAATGGCCTGCTTGGGCTGATTGATGAGATACTCGACCTTTCGAAAATTGAAGCCGGCAAAATGGAATTGGACATTATCGACATCTCCTTAAGCGAAGTTACCGAGACGATCAAAAGCCTTTTTAGTGAAGTCACAAAAGATAAAAATATCGGTTTTGACATTGTGATGCAGGATGCGCCATTGGTTATCCGTACCGACAAAATGCGCCTTGAGCAGATTCTCAAAAACCTGATTTCAAATGCGATTAAATTTACCGCAAAAGGAGGTGTGACACTCGAAATTAAAAAACACCCGGAGAACGACAAGACCGTTTGCTTTATCGTGAAAGATACCGGTATCGGGATTCCACGCGAGCAACAGCCAATCATCTTTGAAGCCTTCCAACAGGCGGATGGTTCGACCAAACGAAAATACGGCGGCACCGGCTTGGGATTGTCCATCAGCAGGGAACTCGCCAAACTCCTCAAGGGAGAAATCTCTCTGAAAAGCACTGTCGGCAAAGGCAGCGAATTTACGCTGTGCATTCCTGTATCAGCATCGAACATTGGACAAATGGTAGCTACTATGGGCGAATTGCACAACACGCCAGAACCCGAAAAATTACCGGCCCAAACCACAGAACGCAAATACATCAGTGCGGCAATTCCTGAGGCCATTCCTGATGACAGAGAAGCCATAACTGCCGGGGATAAGGTCATCCTGATTGTCGAAGACGATACCAACTTTGCCAAATCGCTACTGGATTTCACACACCAACGTGGATATAAAGGTGTTGTTGCAGTGCGCGGCGACCATGCAATGAACATGGCGCTCGCTTATAAGCCATCGGGCATATTGCTCGACATCGAACTGCCAATTAAAAGCGGCTGGGAAGTCATGGAAGAACTGAAAGCCAACACGATGACCAAGCATATCCCGATACACATCATGTCGTCGCACAAGCTCAAACAGGAAAGCCTGCTGAAAGGCGCGGTCAATTTTCTTGACAAGCCAGTCGCGTATGAACAAATGCCGGAAGTCTTTAAAAGGATTGAGCATTTCGTGAACCGCAAATCCCAAAAAGTATTGATCATTGAAGACAATTCCAAGCATGCCAAGGCTCTCGCCTATTTCCTGGAAACCAACAAAATCAATTCGGAAATCAAAAGCGATGTGTCGGAAGGCGTCAGTGCTTTGCAGAAAACCAATGTCGACTGTGTCATACTCGATATGGGCATTCCCGACAAACAGGCATATGAAGTCCTCGATGGCGTGAAAAAAACTGCGGGGCTGGAAAACCTTCCGATTATTGTCTTTACAGGCAAAAGCCTTTCGCTGAATGAAGAGTTGAAAATAAAAAAATACGCCGATTCGATTGTCGTCAAAACCGCCCATTCCTACCAGCGCATGCTCGATGAAGTGTCGCTGTTCCTGCACATTGTCGAGGACAAGAAAAACGGCCATGACAAAAAAGGGAATTACAAACAGCAACAACAGTTGGGCAATGTCCTGAATGGCAAAACCGTATTGGTTGTCGATGACGATGTACGAAATATCTATTCGCTGACCAAGGCGCTTGAAGTATTGAAAATGAATGTCGTAACCGCCATAGACGGACGCGAAGCTTTAAAAGCCTTAGAACAACATTCCGATGTGGATGTCGTGCTGCTTGATATGATGATGCCAAATATGGACGGCTATGAAACGGCGCAGCGCATCAGGGAAAACAAGAAACTGAAAAACCTGCCTGTCATTGCTGTAACTGCCAAAGCCATGACAGGCGACCGCGAGAAATGCATCAATGCGGGCGCTTCGGATTATATTACCAAACCGGTCGACGTTGACCAATTGCTGTCATTGCTCAGGGTTTGGCTTTACGACAAGAATTAACCTTTTTGCTAGAAAATGGAAAAGAAGAAAGTACTTATTATTGATGATGACACGCGGAATATTTTCGCGTTGGCAGCGACATTGCGTGCCAGATCATTTGATTGCTTGTCCTGTACCAGTGCACAGGAAGCCTTGGAATTATTAAAAGACGATGTCGCGATTGATGCCGTATTGATAGACATGATGATGCCGGAAATGGACGGTTATGAAGCCATTCCGCTAATCAAAAAAATTCCGTCACGGAAAACGACACCAGTCATTTCAGTTACCGCCCAGGCGATGGTTGGAGATAGGGAAAAATGTCTCGAGGCAGGCGCCGACGGCTATATTTCTAAGCCCGTTGATGTCGACAAGCTGATGGAGTTGTTGAATAAAATCTAATTAACCATGATTGATGACCGCGAACTCGAAGTGTTGATCAACGAAGTATTTGAATACTACGGATTCGACTTTGGTGGCTATTCGCGTGCATCACTCAAAAGGCGTGTCGACAGGCTTTACCAGATGGATGGATTCCGTAGTTTTCCTGAACTGCTTTCAAAAGTACGTGCCGACCCTGACTATTTCAGCCGCATCATCGAAGAAATTACCGTCAATGTCACGGAAATGTACCGCGATCCATTGTTTTATAAATTCCTGAGGAACGAAATCATCCCCATATTGGCGACCAAGCCGTTTATCCGGTTGTGGCACGCCGGCTGTTCGACGGGCGAGGAAGTCTATTCCATGGCGATTATGCTTAAGGAAGCCAATCTGCTGCAAAAATCTTTGATTTATGCGACCGATGTCAACGGCGAAGTATTGAATGTTGCCAGGAGCGGCGTATTCCCGTTGCGGTTGATGAAACAATATTCGGAGAATTATATGGCGTCTGGCGGGAAAAAGGATTTCTCTCAGTATTATACCGCCAATTACGGATTTGCAAAATTTGGCGAAGACTTGTCAAACAAAATGGTATTCTCGCAGCACAACCTGGTGTCAGACAGCTCATTTAATGAATTTGACCTCGTGATGTGCCGCAATGTGCTGATTTATTTCGATAAGGAATTGCAGGAACGGGCTTTGGAACTTTTTGACAACAGCCTCGGCAAACTGGGTTATCTCGCATTGGGGACAAAAGAAACCATCAAATATTCCTCCATTTACGGAAAATACGAGCAGTTGAACAAGGAAAAGATATGGAAGAAAATCAAATAATCGAGAATTGCAAAGTGCTTATCATCGGCGGTTCGGCGGGAAGCCTCGACCTGTTGGTGAAGCTTTTGCCGCTTATCCAGAATATTTCTTTTGCGATGGTCATTGTCCTGCATCGCAAAAGCGGCGAAGATTCCACACTTGAGGAACTGATTGCCATAAAAGCAAAAATACCAGTCAAAGCAGTCGAAGATAAGACACAGTTATTGCCGGGATACGTTTATATTGCCCCTGCCGATTACCACCTTTTGTTTGAAAAAAACCACCAATTATCACTTGACACTTCCGAAAAAATCAATTACAGCAGGCCGAGCATTGATGTGGCTTTTGAATCGGCCGCAGATGCCTATGGGAATACGCTTGTCGCTATTCTCCTCTCAGGTGCCAATGCTGACGGTACCGAAGGACTGAAAGCCGTAAAAAAAGCCGGTGGCATAATTGCCGTGCAAAATCCCGAAACCGCCGAAATGCCCTTTATGCCGCAAAATGCCATAAGCAATCTTACACCCGATTTTATTCTTGATATGGATGGGCTATTGGATTTTATCAAATCAATCAATTCCTGATTAGCCACTTCCGTTTTTTGGTGGGCATGGGCGTCAAAACTGGTAGGTATCGCCAAAGTTGCAGTGTGTAAATCTTTATATTTACCTTACAAAAACTGTTTACGATGATCCTACGCGCATTATTATCACTGGCATTATGCTCCTTCTTTTTTGGCCTGTCGGCCCAATCTACAAGACAAAAAATAGATTTTGATCCGGGATGGAAATTCCATTTCGGACATGCCGCCAATGCGGAAAAGGATTTCAACTATAGCGTTGCCACTGCGTTTTCCAAATCCGGGAACGGTGCAAAGACAGCCATTGACCCAAAATTTATTGATAGTACGTGGACCAGTGTTTCCCTGCCGCACGACTGGGCTGTTGCTTTGCCTTTTGCCAATGTCGACAATTTTGATATCCAGTCACATGGATATAAGCCGGTTGGCGGACTTTTCCCGGAGACCAGCATTGGCTGGTACCGCAAACATTTTACGATTGCCAATTTTGATCCCGGCAGCCGTTACCAGATACAGTTTGACGGAATTTTCAGGGATGCAGAAATCTGGGTTAACGGGTTTTACCTTGGCAACAATAAAAGCGGTTATGTTGGCGTCAGCTATGACATCACTGATTTCCTGAATGAAGCCGGCGACAATGTGATTGTTGTGCGCGCCAATGCCTCACAATATGAAGGTTGGTTTTATGAAGGCGCCGGGATTTACCGACACGTATGGCTGAACCGTTATAAAAACACGCATATTGCCGCCGACGGGATTTTTACCCATGCCAAAGTGAGCGGCAACAGTGCCAATGTCACTATCGAAACGACCATCGCGAACGACCGTTTTATCAATTCAAAATATAATGTGACAGCATACCTCAAAGACCGCAATGGCAAGACTGTCGCTAAATCAGGTACTGAAACCATCCAATTGCCTGCCAATACCGAAAAAACAGTGATACAGTCGGTTAAGGTCTCAAATCCGGAATTATGGTCGCTTGAAAACCCCTATTTATACAGGGTTGTGACAGAAGTAAAAATCAATAACGACCTCATCGATTCCCAAACGGTCAAGTTCGGCATCCGAACCATCGAAATCAAAAAGGACGGGGTATTCCTCAACAACAAATATGTGCAAATCAAAGGCACGAACAACCATCAGGATCACGCCGGATTGGGCAGTGCCCTACCCGATTACCTGCAATATTATCGCATCAGCCTGTTGAAGAACATGGGTTCCAATGCCTATCGAACGAGCCATAACGCACCAACACCGGAGCTGCTCGAAGCTTGTGACAGCCTTGGCATGTTAGTACTCGACGAACAAAGATTACTCAACAGCGGCGCGGAATATATGAACCAGTTTGAGCGGCTCATCAAACGCGACCGCAATCATCCGTCGATTTTCCTGTGGAGCATCGGGAACGAGGAAGGCATGATACAGGCGACATCAACCGGCAAAAAAATTGCAGAAACATTGTTGGCCAAACAAGCCCAACTCGACCCAACGCGCACCAGCACTTATGCCGCCGATTTGCCGAATGTATTTAAAGGCGTCAACGAAGTCATTCCGGTGCGCGGCTTCAATTACCGCCAATTTGATGTCGAGGCCTATCACAAAGACCATCCGGACCAGCCGATCATTGGCACCGAAATGGGCAGTACGGTCACGACCCGCGGCATTTATCAAAAAGATTCGATACGGGCTTATGTCCCAGACCAGGATATCACTGCGCCATGGTGGGCAAGCAAGGCTGAAGTCTGGTGGAAACTCGCTGCCACAAACGATTACTGGCTCGGCGGTTTTATCTGGACCGGTTTTGATTATCGCGGTGAACCAACGCCGTTTAAATGGCCGAATGTCAGCTCACATTTTGGGGTCATGGACGTTTGCGGTTTTCCAAAGAACATTTACTATTATTACCAAAGCTGGTGGACAGACAAGGATGTGCTGCATATTTCCCCACATTGGAACTGGCCGGAAAAAGCCCACTGGGGAAAACCGGGCGAACCGGTCGAGGTCTGGGTCAATACCAATGCCGACAATGCCGAACTATTCCTGAACGGTAAAAGCCTTGGCAAAAAAGACATGCCCCGCAATGGACATTTGACATGGATGGTGAATTACGAACCCGGCAAACTGGAAGCTATTGCCTATAAAAAAGGAAAGAAACTGACCGCGCATGTCGAAACCACCGGCGTTCCTACAGAAGTCGTCATGACGCCATACAAAACAACAATATTGGCCGACGGAAAAGATGCCACGGTTATCAACATCAGTGTTGTGGACAAGGAAGGCCGTGAAGTGCCAAATGCCGATAACATGATCGTGTTTTCGATTACCGGCAACGGAAAAATCATCGGCGTTGGCAATGGCGATCCAAGCAGCCATGAGCCTGACCAATGTGCAGATGGCCGATGGCAGCGTTCACTCTTCAACGGAAAATGCCAGGTGATTGTACAATCGGGCACGATGGCAGACATGGTTCATTTTGTAGCCAAAGCTGCTGGATTGTCTGAAGGCAATACAGATATCGTAACGGTTTCTCCGGAAAAAGCGGCATTGGTCACCATTGATAAAACATACGAACTGAGAGGTGAAAGTGCGAAATCCCGCCCTATCGATAAGATGATCGGCGCGGATATTTCCTTTTTGCCACAGCTTGAGGCGCGCGGTATGAAATTCTCGGACAAAGGTGTCGAAAAAGATGCCATTGCGATATTAAAAGACCACGGCATCAATTACATCAGGCTGCGTATTTTCAATGAGCCTGCCAATGAAAAAGGCTACGCTCCGGGAAAAGGGTTCTGTGACCTCGAACATACCAAGCAGATGGCCAAGCGAGTCAAGACTGCAGGGATGAAGTTGCTGTTGGATTTCCATTACAGTGACACATGGGCCGATCCGGGTAAGCAATACAAACCAAAAGCCTGGGAAAACCTGCCGTTCACAGACCTAAAAAAAGCGCTGTATGATTACACGCGGAAAGTCATGCTCGAGCTTAAGGCACAAGGCACAACACCCGACATGGTACAAGTGGGCAACGAAATCAATCACGGGATTGTTTGGCCTGAAGGCAATATAAATAATCCGGACGGAATGGCGCAACTGTTCAATGCCGGAACTGCTGCGGTCAAATCGGTGGATGCGACGGTGCCGATTATGCTGCACATCGCTTTAGGCGGACAAAACCATGAATCGGTGAACTATATAGACGGAATGCTCAAACGCCAGGCGCATTTTGATGTGATTGGGCTGTCTTATTACCCAAAATGGCATGGCACACTCGATGATTTGAGGGACAATATGGACGACCTGGCACGCCGTTATGGCAAAGACCTCATCGTTGTGGAATATTCGCAGTTGAAAAAAGAAGTCAATGAGCTGGGCTTCAATGTACGCAATGGGAAAGGAAAAGGCACTTGTATATGGGAACCATTGAGTACTTGGGAAAGTTTCTTTGACAGGGATGGCAAAAGCAATGACTGGCTTGCTGTTTATGACGACATCAGCGGCACATTTCTAGGGGTAAAATAACATTGGGAAATGCGATAATATAACGGGCGGCACATCATTGTACCGCCCGTTTTTATTTTTATAACAGATTGAAATTCAAAGGGATTATTGCATTCGTTAACAAAAAACCATTATTTTAGCTTTAGCTACAGGTAGGTAAAACACATAGAAAAAATAGGGTTTTCACTATTGGGCGGTTGTATAAAAAAATAACCTTTGTATAAATAGTAACCCTAAACATTTAAAACATGAAAAAATTCACTTTTAAAAAAACAGCCCAATCATTCAGTATCGTCTTCACATTGTTAGTATTGGCATATTTGTCATTAAAATTTGCCTTTAACCCAGCGCCGCCGGTTTGCAGTGATTATATCGTAATCAAACTTACATCGGCCGGAATTCCGCCGACTTGGGAAACAGACAACCAGCCTTATTTAGCGGCCCAGCAGCCATCAGATCAGAATTACAAAAACATCGATGCCAATATCCTGAAGTGTAAAGATGCTACATTGGCATTCTATGCTGGCTGGCTGAAAACCAATCAAAGCTATATTGATGAAAAAAGAACAACGCCTTATATCGAATGCGCGCACAGCATCACCAGTCCTGAAGATACTTCTGATGCCGATAATGCAGCAGTATTCGCCAAATTGGATCTAAGTGAACTAAAAAGAAGAATGAAAGCAGCCGGAGGCGATTTTGATAAAGACCTTTACGACCATTATGTTGTTTTCGAGGAAGATGGCAGCGATGTTAAGATTACATTCAATCCAAACCCACATACCATTAATGACAATTCTTATTCCATCCCTTTATTGAGGGCCATTGCAACCAATCACCAATTGGGGCCTGATACGGATTTTGAGTTTAGGGTCATATATGACAAGTGTCACAATAAAAAAGTTATTTTCAATATCGTGGAGCACAATCTCGGCGCCATTATCCGCCGCTTTTTCAACTTCTCACAAGATCCTTCATTTTGTCCGAGAACCAAAACATCAAGACTCTAATTGCATCTTATTTTTTTGTAATTTCACCTGTAAATACCATCAAACAAACTATTTACAGGTGAATTTATGCTGAAAACTATACTTCCATTCCTCAATTTTACGCAACTTCTAGTCCTCATTACCTGTATTTCAGTTTGGTATTTGTATTATTTTTCACATCGGGGCTCGTTTATTCTGGTGCTGATTATGGCCGTTTGTTTTGAAAACGAAATATTATCCTTGATTTTTTTGGCATTAAAAAAACCAATTGGATTGTTGAGTACGGTCAATGTTGTCCTGCATCACGGCCTATGGCTTTTGTTTATGTCACAATTGATAAAGCGGAAACTACTTATGAAAGCCAGCCTTATTGTATTTCTCGCCTTCAGCATCATTAATCTTTTAATGTTTGAAGGTTTTTCCCGTTTTAACTTTTACACTTTTATCATCGGCGCCCTGTTGTATATCGTCCTGTTTATACAGGATAGCTTTTACAGGTTAAAGCACGAGGATTTTGCCTTTTTCCAATCCAACAATTATTTGTTGCTTTTCGCTCCGATACTGCTTTTCCTTGGATTGAGTTTTGTTTTTGGATTCAAAAGCCATTCGCTGAATTCAACAGTCATTTTCGGTAATGTGAAACTGTATGGATTTATAGTCTGCTTTGTCAATATTGTGTATTATGTACTCATCAATATTTATGTCAATCGTGAAAAAAAGATGAAATATGTGGTATGACATCGCTTTTGGAATCATCATCGGGTTGATTTTCATCAGCCTTATCATTCTTTTTTGTGTGGTTTTAGCGAAATTGTACATCCGTAAAATCAACAATTACAATAAGGTCATTTACCAAAAAGATCTCGATTTCCAAAAAACGCTGACTACAACGGTCATCGAAACCCAGGAACAGGTGCTCAACAACATTTCCCAGGATTTACATGACGATGCGGGACAGCAGCTGACGTACATCAATTTCCAGCTTGAGAAACTGAAGCTCGATGCACCTGAATTGCAAGAAACGTTTGCCCCTATTTCCGAATCTGTCGACAACCTGTCCAAATCGATACGCAGCATCAGCCATTCGCTCAACAATCATCTGTTGACCCAGCAAAACCTCCTGAAAGCCATCGAAACTGAAACCAGACGCCTGCGCAAGAATGGCCGGATAACGATACAATTTACGCTTGAGGATGATAAGGGAAAAACCTTCGACAGCCACGAAAAAATAATCGTCTACCGCATTTTCCAGGAAATCATGAGCAATATTTTCAAGCATTCGCGGGCAAAGAGTGTCCAGATAGACATCCGGACAAATCCCGGCTTTATGATGACCATTCGCGACAATGGGAAAGGCTTTGATTTTGGAAACATCAAAAACACTACTTTAGGATTGCAGGGTATGGCAAACAGGGCTGAAATTATTGCATATACGCTTGACGTCCAATCGATACCGGATGAAGGCACAACAATCATACTTTCTGAAAAACAAATTTGAAAATTATGGAAAAGACTACCATTTGCATTATCGACGATCATAAAATCGTGCGGCAGGGATTGAAAGAATTGTTGCAAAAAATCAATAATTATAAAGTCGTCCATGAATTTGAAAATGGAGAAGATTTTCTTGCTGCCTTACCATTGGATCCGGTTCCCGATATGTACATCCTCGACTATTCAATGCCGGTTATGAACGGCATCGATGTGTTGCGTGCGCTGGAAGAAAGGGATGAGGAATACAAAGTGCTGCTGCTCACGCAACAATTTGATGAGCAGATCATCGATGAGTCTTACCATCATGGCGCCCGCGGCTTCCTGCACAAAAACTGTACTGCCCATGACTTAAAATTCGCTATCGAAAACATCATCAAAATCGGCTACAACAATGTCTCCGAAATCTTAAAACGCATCCGGAATTATGACGACCATCCTGCTGGTGACAAAAAACCCAACATCACCCTTTCGGGAAGGGAAATGGAATTCTTAAAACTGGTATGCGATGAGCGTGAGCTGACCTATGACCAGATTGCCGATATCATGCGACTGTCGGTAAAATCAATTGAGTCGTACCGCACGGCATTGTTTGACCGTTACAATATCAAGTCCAAAGTTGGCCTCGTACTCTTTTCCTATAAATACCAAATTACGGAGCCTTTTCTCTAGGGAATAAAAAAAGCCTCAGTTAAGAGGCTTTTGATTTGTGTTTCGATTATCGTTTTATCATGCGCAATGTTTTTTCGTTTTCACCATGCGTCACGATTATGGTATATACTCCTGATGGATATCTGTCACCCAGCTGCAATGATCCTGTTCCGGAAACAGGAATGTCTTTAGCCTCAAGCAACCTTCCTGCAAGGTCGTATATTTTCAAACCGACATTACTGTCATTCCCTGTAGCCAAATCAATTGTAAAGTTTTCGCTAAATGGATTCGGCCATGCCGTGGCACTAAATGCCATTTTTATTCCGCCTTGTTCTTCCCTGGCTGATGGCGGAACGACCAATGAGCATGTTTTGCCATATGGGCCGGCAATATCTGTAAGATTAAAAATGATGCGCACATTAATGTTGTAAAGCCCACCGGGAATCAGTCCGGCAAACTCGGCAAGTGTAACGCTGCGCAATTGTTTGATGACTACCGCTGAGCCGCCTGGCAATCCCGGCCCTGTCAATTTAAAGGCGTATGCGATGGCACCAGGGAAGGAATTGGCATATATCGGTGTGGTCATTGAAGGTACGGCATAAGCGTCACATTGTGCATCCTGTATCGACGTTGTCGGGAATAAAGGTGTAATAATGGTGCATATATTTCCATATTGCAGGTAT
>DATHKH010000166.1:0-2115 GCA_035286325.1 Flavobacterium sp. | reverse complement strand
GACACGGCTGAAGAATTTGGAATCCGGAAAGGCTTTTCCCAAAACGATGAAAAATGTCAAAGCGACAATTCCCGCGGCCAGAATGACACCGATATATTTTAATGGATATTTCCCGATGAAAACCAGCATCAATACCATCGCAAACATCAATGCCGCCGTCGAGAAATTTGCGGGAAGAATGAATGCCAACGTCACGAAAACCGGCGTCCACAATTCCCAAAGTGACGATTGGAACGTCACGGGCGCTTCACGTTTCTTGGACAAATACCTGGCGACGAAAATCATCAGGACTATCGATGCCAAAGTAGAAGTCTGGAATGTGATTCCGATGAACGGCACCTGGATCCAACGGGCTGCGTTGGCACCGGCGATGACCGTTCCTTTGACCAAAGTATAGCCCAATAGCAACCAAACGATTGGCAAGGCAATCATGGATATTCCGCGGAAATAATGATACGGCACTTTATGCACCCAGTAAATCATGCAGAAACCGATCAGCACATGGGCGAAATGTTTGACCAAGTACGCAATCGTGTTTCCGGTGCCATGGCCCATGTAGGCCAGGTTGCTGCTCGCGCTGAAAACCGGCATAAATGAAAACAACGCCAGCAGTGCCACGAATGACCAGATGACTTTATCTCCTTTTAATTTGCTTAGTAATTCAACCATGATTTATTTTCAATTTTTATTTTTAACTCTGAAGCCCTAGCCCTGATAGAAGCGGAAATCCTTTTTGAGGTTTTTGCCGAAAAAAGATTGTAGCGGATAGCGGGAAATAGCTACTGATAGTTTTATAAATTCTGCACCGCTTGCTTAAACTGTCTTCCTCTGTCTTCGTAATTTTCGAACAAATCGAAACTCGCGCAAGCCGGAGACAATAAAACCGAATCGCCTTTTTCCGTTAATCTTTGCGCCATTTTGACCGCATCCTGCATGTTTGCGACTTCAATCATCACATCGACGACGTTGCCGAAAGCATCGATGATTTTCTTGTTGTCGACGCCGAGGCAAATGATCGCCTTGACTTTTTCGCGCACGAGCGACATCAGTTCGGTGTAATCATTTCCTTTGTCGACACCGCCGACAATCCAAACCGTAGGCGTGTTCATGCTGTCCAGGGCAAAAAAGGTAGCGTTGACATTGGTGGCTTTTGAATCGTTGATGTATTGCACGTTCTGGATTTTCAGGACTTTCTCAAGCCTGTGCTCAACGCCCTGAAAATTCGAAAGGCTTTCGCGAATGGCCGATTTCCTGATCTGCATCAGTTTGGCCACGGAAGTTGCCGCCATCGCATTTTTCATATTGTGCTTGCCTTCAAGCGCAATATATTCGGTTTCCATGATGAATTCTTCCTCGTTGATGTTGATTTCCATTGTGTCGTTTTTTATAAATGCTCCCTTGTCATATGTTTTCATAAGCGAAAAAGGAATTAGTTGTGCTTTAGTCTTGTTGTTTTTGAGCCATTCGGCTATGGCTTCGTCGTCGCCATCGTAAATCAGATAATCTTTTTTTGTCTGGTTCATCGTAATCCGAAATTTCGAATCGATGTAATTTTCATATTTGTAATCGTAACGGTCCAAATGATCCGGACTTAAATTCGTGATGATCGCGATGTGCGGCTTATAATCGACAATGCCATCGAGCTGGAAACTGCTTAATTCGAGTACGTAATAATCGTATTCGTCTTCCGCGACCTGCCAGGCAAAGCTTTTTCCGATGTTGCCGCCGAGCCCGACGTTCAATCCGCCGGTTTTGAGCAAATGATAGGTCAGCATTGTCGTTGTCGTTTTCCCGTTGCTTCCCGTGATTCCGATGGTCACAGCTTTTGTAAATGGCGCGGCGAATTCGATTTCTGAAATCACCGGGATTTTCTTTTCATGCAGCTTTTTGACGATTGGCGATTTATCGGGAATTCCGGGGCTTTTCATGACGATATCGGCATTCAATATCAGGCTTTCCGTATGGGTTTCCTCTTCCCATTTGATTCCATTAATGATCAGAACTTCTTTGTAATTGTCTTTTATTTTTCCGAAATCGGATACGAACACGTCATATCCTTGCTTTTTGCCGAGAATTGCTGTCCCGACGCCGCTTTCGCCTCCGCCCAAAATCACA
>DATHKH010000165.1:0-27015 GCA_035286325.1 Flavobacterium sp. | reverse complement strand
ATGAACTGAAGATGACCGGAAAAGCCGCTTTCTGGCGCGCTTGCTCATTGGAAAACCCTTCGTATTCAATCCTGTAAACAGCTGAATAAACCTGCGCGCGGCCGATTCCGTGATAGCAATGGATCAGCACCGGATAATTTTTCGGGTCGTCCATGACTTTGTAGAACTTGTCGAGATTGTCTTTTTTCGGGACTTGCTCTGACGGAATATTGTAATAGTTCAGTCCCGGAATTTTTTCCGTAGCCGCTTTTTCGGCATTGATCTGCGTCCAGTTTTCGGGATTGTTGATTTTGTCCTGCGTCACCGGGCCGCGCAAATCGACAATGGATTTGATGTGGTACTTTTGGACATAATCGGCAATCTTATCGGGCGGAATCACGCCGGACTTGTAGACTTTGCCTTCGCTGATCGTCATAAAACGGTAATTGAAATAGACGTCGTAGATTTTGTAAACCCCGGCCGCAAAGGCAACGGCAATGACAACGCCAATCAGTACTTTCTTTTTCGCACCCATAATTTATTTTTCTGAAGTTAATTTTTTGTCCATGATCCGTTCCATGTAATCCTGTATAAACGCTTTGCAACGCGTTTCAAGTGCATCCATTTCGGAATTTTTTTTGGCAATGAGATTGTGTTCCATGCCTTTGTCATTTTTGCCGTAAAACC
The DNA here is from genome assembly GCA_035286325.1 of Flavobacterium sp. Classification (GTDB taxonomy): domain Bacteria; phylum Bacteroidota; class Bacteroidia; order Flavobacteriales; family Flavobacteriaceae; genus Flavobacterium. Next base: position 26,349 of record DATHKH010000165.1, on the reverse strand, counting down.
CGATCGCTTTCTTACCGTCAAAGGTACAAATATAATTGCCACTCATAAATTGGTAGCGCTGCGCGGAATACCGAACGACAAAAGGTTTGGTTTTCGTATCGCCGATCAAACTTCTTCCCCAACTGCGGAATGGCTTTTGGTAGCCAATCATATCGAGAATTGTTGGATAAATGTCGATTTGCTGCGCGAAGTCTTTGTTGACACCGACATATTTCCCGCCCGGACTGTAAATCATCATCGCGACGGCATTCTTATTGAATTCCTTTTTGTATTCGTCGTAATAAATGGTGTTGCCATGGTCGCCAACCAATACGAAAATCGTGTTGTTGAACCATGGTTCATGCTTGGCTTTGTTGAAAAACTGCTGCAATGCAAAATCGGTATAGCCAATCGTTTTGTGGATATTGACATGGCCGCTCGGGAACTTGCCTTCATATTTCGCAGGCACTTTATACGGCTCGTGCGAGGAAACGGAAAACAATGTCGCCATAAAAGGCTGTTTTTCCGCGCTCAGGCTTTTGTTGAAATACTGGAAAAACGGCTCGTCCCAAATGCCCCAAACGCCATCGAAATCGGCGTCGTTGTTGTATTCGGTTTTGCCATAATATTGGTTGATGCCTAAAATATTCACATAACCCAAAAATCCCATCGAGCCGTTTGGCGCACCGTGGTAAAACGAAGTCGTATAACCTTCACTTTCCAATGCCGACACCAACGATTCCGTTTTCTGCTTTGGATAAGGCGACGACGTAAACGCATCTTTAAACGACGGAATACCAGCCAAAACCGACGAAACCGCATGAATGGATTTGAATCCGTTTGAATAGGCATTCGTGAAAATTAAGCTGTGTTGTGCGAGCGAATCGACAAATGGCGTGTAACCTTCATAATTCGGGATGTTCATGTCTTTATTGAAACTGCCGAAATATTCGCGGCCATTGCTTTCCAATATGAAAATGACAATGTTCGGCTTGGTAGGCGGATTGTTGTGGTATTGTTTGATCGGTACAATCAACGAATCAATCGTTGCCTGGCTTACCAGATTTACTTTCTTGAAATTGTTGCTGAACATCGTACGGAAAATCGCAAATGGCGTATTTAAAACAACATCAGCCTGCGACGAATTCTTGACATAACGGCTGGCGTCAATGAGGTTGATCGGGCGTGTACTTTTTTTGAAATCGCCGCGAATGCCGCCAACGCACAAAGTCGCGATAAATAAAAATCCGAAAACTGAACTGATCGCATATTTGAGATTGAACGTGACTTTTTCATCATTGACTTTTACCTTTTTGTACAGGTAAATCCAAAGAAAAAGACATACAAAAAACAGTAAAAACACATGCCAGTAATTTACCAGAAAGTCTAGAAATAATAGCATTTTATTGGATTCGTGTGCAACGGAATCGGTCATCGCAATCGTCGACCTTCCGAAGTTGTAGCGGTAATAAATGAAGTCGATGAAATTGGTCGCATACGCAATGCCATTGGTAATGAAATACAAAATGAACAGGAATTTCTGGTAGCCTTTTCTTGTATTGACAACCAGCGGCAATATCGAAAAAATAATGAACAATGCATTGACATACAAAATCGCGGTCGTGTCAAAAGCCAGTCCGTGCCAGCAAAGTTTTATGAAATCAATCGCCGAATCGACTTTAATCAGGTTGGTGTTGTACCCGTAAAAAAGTACACGTGCAAAAAAGTAAAAAAGATATCCCAGTCCGATCCTGTAAAACAGCACTTTGTATTCATCAAAACGCTGGAACTTACGATTCTTAAAATTTATCATTCATATATTGCTTGAGGGATACAAAATTACGTATTTACCGCATCATATTTAAAATAAATAAATTGCAGTTATCTATATTATTAATTAATTTGCAGGAAATTAATACTGTCCCAAATGGCCGAGATTACCCGATTATTTGATTTTCCTTATTACCAGCTTGAAAAATACGACATTCCCGATGCGCTGGTCACCAAATACAACGGCGTCTGGGTGAAAACTTCGACACAGGAATATCTCGACAAGGCCAATGCGATTTCGCGCGCACTTTTGCGGATGGGCATCCAAAAAAATGATAAGATTGCTGTCATTTCTTCGACGAACAGGACCGAATGGAATATCATGGACATTGGTGTTTTGCAAACAGGCGCGCAGAATGTCCCGATTTACCCAACGATTTCCGAAGGCGATTATGAATACGTCCTGAACCACTGCGGCGCGATATATTGTTTTGTGTCCGATGCTGTCGTATTGGGAAAAGTCAACCTGATCAGGCAGAACTTACCAAATCTAAGGGACGTTTATTCGTTTGATGAGATTCCGGATTGCAAAAACTGGGCAGCATTGCTTGAACTCGGGAAAGACGAAAGCAACCAAAATGAAGTCCAGGCTCGAAAAGACAACATCAAATCCGACGAACTCGCGACGATCATTTATACTTCAGGAACAACCGGCAGGCCAAAAGGCGTTATGCTGTCACACCATAATATCGTTGCGAATGTTTTGGGCAGCGAAAAACAAATTCCGTTTGATGCGGGCAAAACGCGGGCGTTGAGCTTTCTTCCGATTTGCCACATTTTTGAACGCATGGTGTTGTATCTGTACCAATATTACGGCGTTGGGATTTATTTCGCCGAATCGATTGACAAACTCAGCGTCAACCTTAAGGAAACGCATCCGAATGTCATTACAGCCGTGCCGAGATTGCTCGAAAAAGTATACGACAGCATTTATGCAAAAGGCACGGAACTGACCGGAATCAAGAAAAAACTGTTCTTCTGGGCAATTGACCTCGGGTTGAAATATGAGCCTTACGGCGCCAACGGTTTCTGGTATGAATTCCAATTGATGGTTGCCCGCAAATTGATTTTCAGCAAATGGAAAGAGGGTTTGGGCGGTGAACTCAACTTAATGGTTTCAGGAAGTGCGGCTTTGCAGCCAAGACTGGCGCGGATTTTTGCAGCAGCTGGAATTCCTGTTGTCGAAGGTTACGGACTGACCGAAACTTCACCTGTAATTGCGGTCAATGACATGCGAAATCATGGGTTTAAAATCGGCACTGTCGGGAAAATCATCGAAAATGTCGAAGTCAAAATCGCTGCTGATGGCGAAATCCTCTGTAAAGGCCCGAATGTCATGATGGGTTATTACAAAGACCCTGAAAAAACGGCTGAAGTCATTGTTGACGGCTATTTCCATACCGGTGATATCGGCGAGATCGACAGCGAAGGTTTCTTAAAAATCACAGACAGGAAGAAAGAAATGTTCAAGACTTCCGGCGGAAAATACATCGCACCGCAGCTGATTGAAAATGCCATGAAACAGTCGCGTTTTATCGAACAGATCATGGTCATTGGCGATGGCGAAAAAATGCCGGCCGCTTTCATCCAGCCCAATTTTGACTTTTGCAAGGAATGGGCAAAACTCCACAATATTGACATTGGCAGCACGAATGAAGAAATCGTTTCCAACACAAAAATAAAGGAACGCATCAATGCCGAAGTCGAAACATTGAATGAAAAATTCGGCAACTGGGAGAAAATCAAGCGTTTCGAACTTACACCGGACGTTTGGTCGATTGAAGGCGGCCAACTCACGCCGACTTTAAAACTCAAACGGAAAATCATCCGCGAGAAATACGACGCACTTTATAAACAAATTTACGATTCAACTACCTAAAATAAAGCGTCTAAGGAATGTCATTAATGTTTATAATTGGTTTGGCAATTGTTAAAATTGGGTAGTGAATTGAATTAAATTTACTTAAACCAATTAAAATCAAAACATTATGAAAATTAAAAATTTTGTCATCGCCGGAATTGCCGGTGGAATCACCGATTTTTTATTAGGCTGGGTGTTTTACGGAATGCTTTTTCGTGAGTACTTTGGAGGCGAAGAGCCAAACCTCACATTCATCTTTCTTGGATGCATGGCATACGGATTCTTCATGTCTTACCTTCTGGTCAACTGGGCCAATGCAATAACGTTGGTTTCGGGGCTGAAAGCCGGTGCCACGGTCGGTTTTTTTGTTGGCCTTACCGACAACCTGTTCAGGCTTTCAATGGGAACAACGGTCATTGATTACCAAAGAATTCTTGTCGACATCATTATTTATATCCTCATGGGCGCCGGTCTTGGAGCCGCAGTTGCCGCTACTAATGGTGCGCTTTCAAAACCTGCATCTTAAAATAATATTCTTTCCAACAAAACTCCTCCATTTTTGGGGGAGTTTTTTGTTTACAAAAACATAACAAAAAGTTTCTGTCGTTTATTATGCGTGCATAGTATTTTTTTCTTATCTTTGGAATTGATTGTTTAAAAATAGCATTTTCAGATGAAAGAAAAAACTATAGACTATATTCTTCGCGCAACATGGCAGGCAGTCTCGCGGATGTATAATGAGGAAGCATCCAAATACGGCGCTACCATGGCGACGGGATTCGCATTATTAAGCATCGACAAGGACAAAGGAACGCCATCGACTGCATTGGGTCCGAAAATGGGAATGGAAGCCACAAGCCTGACCAGGACATTAAAATCAATGGAAGAAAAAGGACTGATCGTCCGAAAGCCAAATCCCGACGATGGCCGTGGCGTATTGATTTACCTGACCGATTTTGGAAAGGAGAAAAGGGAGCTTTCCCGAACAAACGTCCTAAAATTCAACGAAAAAGTCAAACAAAACATCACCGAGGAACAACTTCGCAATTTCATGGAAGTCGCCGAAGTCATCAACGAACTGATTTTAGATAAAAACATATTCAATCCAACCGAAAGAACAGAGAATGAAATCGCCACCAGCAATCGCTTTTTGCAAAAAAACAACCGCTAAAAAAAGGCGATACCAAAAATGACCGCTAAAAAATAAATTTTGCATTCATGAAAAGAGTTATTAAGAAAGTCGCAGTAATCGGATCCGGGATTATGGGTTCAGGAATTGCTTGCCATTTTGCAAACATCGGTGTGGAAGTGCTGCTGCTGGATATCGTTCCGCGTGAACTTACCGAAACGGAACAGAAAAAAGGCCTGACGCTCGACAGTAAAGCCGTACGCAACCGAATCGTAAATGAACACCTTGCCAACGCACTGAAATCAAAGCCCTCGCCTATTTACCACCAAAAATTTGCCGACCGCATCACGACCGGAAACACGACTGACGACATGCCCAAAATCGCGACGGCAGATTGGATCATTGAAGTTGTTGTGGAGAGATTAGACATCAAGAAACTCGTTTTCGAAGAGATAGAAAAATTCCGCAAACCGGGAACTTTAGTGACATCAAACACTTCCGGAATCCCAATACACTTTATGAGCGAAGGCCGAAGCGCCGATTTCCAGCAGCATTTCTGCGGCACGCATTTCTTCAATCCTGCGCGTTACCTGAAATTATTTGAAATCATTCCTGGACCAAAAACATCGACTGAAGTCTTGGATTTCCTCAGCAATTATGGTGAAAAATTCCTCGGAAAAACTTCGGTCGTCGCCAATGACACGCCTGCATTTATTGGAAATCGCATTGGAATTTATGGTATCCAAAGTCTTTTCCACCTGGTGAAAGAAATGGGATTGACGATTGAAGAAGTCGATAAATTGACAGGCCCGGTTATTGGCCGTCCAAAATCAGCGACTTTCCGTACAGTCGACGTTGTCGGTTTGGACACATTGGTTCATGTCGCCAATGGATTATACGAAGGCGTACCAAACGATGAAGCGCACGACCTATTCAAACTTCCCGAGTTCATTACCAAAATGCTCGAAAACAAATGGCTCGGCAGCAAAACCGGCCAGGGATTTTACAAAAAAGAAGGCAAGGAAATCCTGTCCTTGGATTTGGATACCTTGGAATACCGCGCGGCTAAAAAAGCATCGTTTGCGACATTGGAACTGACAAAAACCATAGACAAACCAATCGACCGCTTCAAGGTTTTAATTACCGGAAAGGACAAAGCAGGCGAATTCTACCGCAAGAACTTCGCCGGAATGTTTGCGTACGTCTCGAACCGTGTTCCCGAAATCACTGACGATTTCTACAAAATAGACGATGCTATGAAATCCGGATTCGGCTGGGAAAACGGACCGTTCGAAATCTGGGATGCCATCGGCGCCGAAATAGGAATCGAACTCATCAAAGATTCAGGATTGACTTATGCTAAATGGGTCGACGACATGTTTGCTTCAGGAAACCCGACATTCTATTCGATAAAAGAAGGTGCGACGTATTTCTACGACATCGCATCGATGTCACAAAAGAAAATCCCGGGACAGGATGCATTCATTATCCTGAACAACATTCGTGAAAGCAAAAAAGTCTGGAGTAATCCCGACGCGATTATTGAGGATTTGGGCGATGGAATCCTAAACCTCGAATTCCGCTCGAAAATGAATACCATTGGCGGCGGTGTTTTGCAAGGCATCAATAAAGCCATCGATTTGGCAGAAAAAGAATATTCAGGGCTTGTCATCGGAAACCAAGCGGCCAATTTTACCGTCGGCGCCAACATCGGGATGATTTTCATGATGGCGGTCGAACAGGAATACGACGAGCTCAACATGGCCATCAAATTATTCCAGGATACGATGATGCGCGTGCGCTATTCTTCGATTCCCGTCATAGTTGCGCCACACGGCATGACACTCGGCGGCGGCTGCGAAATGAGCATGCATGCCGATAAGGTCATTGCTGCTGCAGAAAGTTATATCGGCTTGGTCGAATTCGGTGTCGGGGTCATTCCCGGCGGCGGCGGTTCCAAGGAAATGGCGTTGCGCGCTTCAGATACTTTCCATAAAAATGACGTCGAGCTCAACGTATTACAGGAATATTTCCTAACGATTGCAATGGCAAAAGTATCGACTTCCGCTTATGAAGCCTTCGATCTTGGCATTCTCCAAAAAGGAAAAGACATAGTCGTCGTGAACAAAGACCGCCAGTTGGCAGAAGCCAAAAAGCACGCGCTGTTAATGGCGGAAGCCGGTTACACACAACCAATCCGACGCAAAGACATCAAGGTTTTGGGCAAACAGGCGCTCGGCATGTTCCTCGTTGGAACCGATTCGATGGAAGCTGGAAATTTCATCTCCGACCACGACAAGAAAATCGCAAATAAATTGGCTTATGTCATGGCTGGCGGCGATTTATCCGAACCGACATTGGTCACAGAGCAATATTTACTCGACATCGAGCGCGAGGCATTTTTATCGCTTTGCACTGAGAGAAAAACATTGGAGCGCATACAATTTATGTTGACGAAAGGAAAACCTTTGAGAAATTAGAATTGAGTAGTGAGATTTGAGTATTGAGAAAATACATATCAGCCATAAAATAATTTAAAAGCCATCCAAAATGCATAATGTAGAAGAATTAAAAATTTGGAAGAAATCTATAGAACTCGCTAAAGAAGTCTATAAAGTTGTAGTTGATTTGCCACAAGACGAAAAGTTTGGGCTTTCGTCTCAAATTAAAAGATGTTAAGTTTCAATAGCATCAAACATTGCTGAAGGTGCTGGTAGGAATTCGAATAAAGAGTTCAAATATTTTTTAGGAATTTCAAATGGTTCCTGTTATGAATTACAAACTCAATTAATATTAGCTCAAGAACTAAATCTTATCGATAAATCTAAAATAGAAATGATTTTAAATCTTATCACCGAAATACAAAAAATGAATTACTCATTTCAAAAAAGTATTGCATGAATCTCAATTCTCAATACTAAAATCTAAAATCTATTAAATGAAAACAGCATACATCGTAAAAGCATATAGAACCGCCGTTGGAAAAGCACCAAAAGGCGTGTTCCGTTTTAAACGTCCCGACGAACTCGCCGCAGAAACCATCCAATACATGATGAATGAATTGCCGGATTTCGACAAGAAACGCATCGATGACGTCATGGTTGGAAATGCCATGCCCGAAGCAGAACAAGGTTTGAACGTCGGCAGGTTAATCTCATTGATGGGATTAAAAATCGTCGATATTCCCGGCGTAACAGTCAACCGTTACTGCGCGTCCGGACTCGAAACCATCGGAATGGCAACAGCAAAAATCCAGGCCGGAATGGCCGATTGCATCATCGCTGGCGGTGCCGAAAGCATGAGTTTCATCCCAATGGGCGGCTATAAACCAACCCCGGATTACGCTGTCGCCAAAGAAGGCCACGAAGATTATTATTGGGGAATGGGTTTGACCGCTGAAGCCGTCGCGAAACAATTCAACGTGTCGCGTCAAGATCAGGATGAATTTGCCCTGAATTCACACCTGAAAGCCTTAAAAGCGCAAGCCGAAGGGAAATTCGACAAGCAAATTGTCCCAATTACGATTGAACAAACGTACATTGATGAAAATGGCAAAAAAGCCACAAAATCATACACCGTTTCAAAAGATGAAGGCCCACGAGCCGACACAAATATTGGCGCACTAAACAACCTGAAGCCGGTTTTTGCCGCCGATGGAAGCGTTACTGCCGGAAACTCTTCTCAAATGAGTGATGGCGCGGCTTTCGTAATGGTCATGAGCGAAGAATTAGTCAAAGAACTGAATCTTGAACCCATTGCGAGATTGGTCAATTTTGCTTCAGCAGGCGTCGAACCAAGAATCATGGGAATCGGCCCGGTGAAAGCCATCCCAAAAGCGCTAAAACAAGCCGGACTGACATTAAACGATATCGAATTAATCGAATTGAACGAAGCATTTGCATCCCAATCATTAGCCGTAATCCGCGAATTGGGCATCAATCCAGATATAGTCAATGTCAACGGCGGCGCAATCGCACTCGGCCATCCATTGGGCTGTACTGGCGCAAAACTGTCGGTGCAACTGTTTGACGAGATGAAACGCCGTGGCAACAAATACGGCATTGTAACGATGTGCGTCGGAACTGGCCAAGGTTCGGCTGGTGTTTATGAATTATTATAAGAATTGCGTAATGAGATCTGAGTATTGAGATTGCTCCGTTGGAGGTTCTCAATTCTCAATACTAATATCTAAAATCCAAAAAAAATGGCAGAAGCAGTTGAAAAAGAAGTAACCCGCGGCGGACAATTCCTCGTCAAAGAAACAAAATGCGAAGATGTGTTCACGCCCGAAGATTTCTCGGAAGAGCAAATTATGATGCGTGACATGGTAAAGGAATTTGTCGATAAAGAGATTTGGCCGAACAAAAACCGCTTTGAAAACAAAGAGTACGACTTTACTGTAGCGTGCATGCGCAAAGCCGGCGAACTCGGACTTTTGGGCGTATCGGTTCCCGAAGAATATGGTGGACTCGGAATGGGATTCGTTTCGACGATGCTCGTTTGCGATTATATTTCGGGTGCAACAGGGTCATTTTCGACTGCATTTGGCGCACATACCGGAATTGGAACCATGCCAATTACTTTATACGGAACTGAAGAGCAAAAGAAAAAATATGTCCCGAAACTCGCTTCAGGCGAATGGTTTGGTGCCTATTGTTTAACCGAACCGGGCGCAGGATCTGACGCGAATTCAGGGAAAACAAAAGCCGTTTTATCCGAAGACGGAAAATATTATTCGATTACCGGTCAGAAAATGTGGATATCGAATGCGGGTTTCTGTAGCGTATTTATCGTTTTCGCAAGAATCGCCGACGATAAAAACATCACTGGCTTCATTGTCGAAAATGATCCGGCAAATGGCATTTCGATGAATGAGGAAGAACACAAACTCGGCATCCGCGCCTCTTCTACCCGACAGGTTTTCTTTGCCGATACGAAAGTTCCTGTAGAAAATATGCTTGCCGGACGTGGCGAAGGCTTCAAGATTGCGATGAATGCTCTCAATGTTGGAAGAATCAAACTTGCTGGCGCTTGCCTTGACGCGCAACGTCGCGTGACTTCAAATGCTGTGAAATATGCCAATGAAAGAATCCAGTTTGAAGTGCCGATTTCGAGTTTTGGCGCGATTCGTTCCAAATTGGCCGAAATGGCGACCAGTGCTTATGCCGGTGAAAGCGCCTGTTATCGTGCGGCAAAAGGCATTGAAGACCGGATCAAAGCCCGTGAAGCTGCCGGCGCATCGCACCAGGAATCAGAATTAAAAGGCGTTGAGGAATTTGCGATCGAATGCTCTATTTTAAAAGTGGCAGTTTCAGAAGACATACAGAATTGTGCCGACGAAGGCATCCAAATCCTGGGCGGTATGGGGTTTTCCGAAGATACACCAATGGAAAGCGCCTGGCGGGACGCAAGGATTTCAAGAATCTATGAAGGCACGAACGAAATCAACCGCATGCTCGCCGTAGGCATGTTGGTCAAAAAAGCGATGAAAGGCCACGTCGATCTAATTGGGCCAGCTACAAAAGTCGCTGAAGAACTGATGGGAATTCCCGATTTCAATACCCCGGATTATTCCGAGTTGTTTGCTGAAGAAAAAGAACTCATCGGCAAGCTCAAAAAAGCATTCCTGATGGTTGCAGGAAGCGCAGTCCAGAAATATGGCGCTGATCTCGACAGCCACCAGCAATTATTAATGGCTGCTGCTGATATGCTGATTGAGATTTACATCGCGGAATCAGTGGTGTTGCGGACAGAAAAACTCGCAAAAAACAAAGGACAGGAAAACGTCAAGGAACAAATTGCGATGGCACAATTGTATTTATATAAAGCGACAGACATTGTCAATTCAAAAGGAAAAGAAGGAATCGCGTCGTTTACAGAAGGTGACGAGCAACGCATGCTAATGATGGGATTGCGCCGTTTTACAAAGTATGCAAACATCCCAAATGTCGTCGAATTGCGTGAAACCATTGCACAAAAACTGATTTCCGAAAATCATTACAGTTTCTAAGATAGTTTAGTTTGTTAATTTGGTTAATTAAAAAGCCGCCGTTCACATAAAGTGCCGGCGGCTTTCGCATTAGCAGATCGAAATCCGGGTAGCTTTTGCTGAAAAGATTATTCCAACGGTTTTTTCCCTTGGATAACTCTCAATAAAACAACTACGATCGCGATCACTAATAAAATATGAATTAAGTTTCCTGTGGCATATCCGCCTAAAAATCCGATGGCCCAGATGATGACCAGGATTACTGCTATTGTGTATAATAAATTTCCCATTATTTCTATATGTTAGTTTGTTGGTTACTTCTTGTTTTTTAATTGTTCCTGCAACATTTTTGCGTGTTCAAGATGGCCTTTTAGCGTTGGAACCATATTGGCCGCCCAAGTTCTTATTTCAACATCACTTGCTTTTTCTGATGCTTTTTCCATTTTGGCGATGGCATCTTCATGGCCTTTGACCATCATGTCGGCAAATTTTCCGTCAAAATCTTTTCCGGCCTTTTCTTCATTCAGCTCATTGTAGTGCTCCTTGCCTTTTTCAGTAATGGAGGTTGGAAGGCTGACTTGCAATTTGTCGGCGAATGGTTTGGTGTCGTTCGCCGATTTTGTGTGATCGGCAACCAGCATTTTACCAAAATCCTTTACGCCCTGATCGGTTCCTTTTGATTGTGCCAGTTTCCCGATTTCTATTTCCGCTAAATCGGTTTCAGCAGCTGCGACAAGAAATTCAGAATCGTCTTCCTTATTATCATTTTGGTCAAATTTGGCCTCATTCTCATCAGTTGCAACTTCTTTTGGATCTTCTTCCTTTACTTCCTTTTTACAGGATGAAACGCCCAGAAAAAGAGCCAGCAATGCAGTCCCAAAAAGTGCCTTGACAAGTGTTCTCGCTTTTTTCATAAGTTTGGTTTTTGATTAGTTTTATGTTTTAACGTATTCCAAATTTATGTTTTAAAGCCACCGCCGATGTTATAGAATTCTGAATTAATGTTATAGAATTTTTGAGTATTATTAAGCGAAATCTTACGAAATTTATCTGTAAAATTTGAATAATTCTGCGTCTTTATTGGGTTTTCCCAAAATCAGATCTGTAATTATTTTTGCAGCAACAAGGCTAAAAGTAATGCCGTTTCCGCCAAATCCCAAAGCAAAATAGCTGTTTGGGATTTTATTATATTTTCCAATATATGGCAAGCCGTCTTTGGTTGACCCAAAAGTTCCTGTCCAGCTGAACTCTGTTTTAAATTCAATTTCCGGAAACAGTTTCGAGAAGTCTTTTTCGAGCTGTTTTGTCTTTTCCACAATCAGGCTGTCCCTTTTTTTAGGGTTGTAAAATTCGGCATCGCGTCCGCCAATCAGGATTCTCCCGTCTGAAGTCGTACGCATATATAAATATGGGTCGGCAGTATTCCAAATCAGCACATTGTCTTTCCAAAATTGTTTTGTGACATATTGCTCGCTGATAATTGCATAAGTCGACAGCAAATCGACGATTTTTTTATCGATCATTTCCACAACTTCATAGCCTGTGGCATACACAATGCGCTTTGCCTTGATGGTATTGCCATGTTCCGTTTCCAATGTCACCCCGGTTTTATGGTGCGTGGTTTTTACGATTGTTGTCCTGTCGTAAATATTCCCGCGATGATGCCGAAGTAATTTGTGGGTCAATCCATATGCGTTTGTCTGTGCGCCATGCTTTGATAATATTGCAGCCGGCGCCGAAAAGCCATATTCCTTTTCAATCTGCTTTTCCTCCAAAAAATAGACATCAAAACCAGCCACTTTCCGCGCTTCGTATTCTTTCCTCAAACCGGCCACATCTTTTTTGTAGGCTGCAAAATACAGGCTGTCCTTAAATTCAAATTCATCGAAATGGAGCTTTTTGGAAATCTCTCCGAGTTCAGTAATGGCATAATTGCATAAATGATAAGCACGCTCGGCATTTTCCTTTCCGCAAATGGGAATCAATTTATAAAGCGGCACGTCAATCTCGTATTGCAACAATGATGTGCTGGCACAAGTGCTTCCCAAACCGATTGTTCTGCAGTCAATCATCGCACAGTCGATTCCTGCATTCAGGAGGTAATAACGCATCAAAGCACCAGAAATCCCAGCGCCGACAATCAAGACATCCGTTTCAATGTCTTCAGCCAATTTCGGATAGGTAAATGGCAAACCGTCTTTTATCAGCCAAAAAGGATAACCCGCGCGTAAATTCATAACATTGTTTTTCTATAAATTTATAACGGATTAATTTGTGCCAACGTAGTTTTAACTTTTCTTTCTTACTTGTTGAAAAGTGCTTTTGCTACCTTTGGGAGTAAACCAATTTATTGAATCATGAAAAAAATAATACTTTCCGCCATTCTGATTATTGCTGTCATCATTGGCTGTAAAACCAATACCGGCAACAAAACCACCTCACAAAATTCCAATACCGTACACATTAAACTGGAGCCAAAAAGCGGCAGCCATGTTTCCGGAGACGCGACTTTCACAGAGAAAAACGGCAAAGTCACATTCACTGCAAAAATGTCGGGGCTCAAACCCGGAATCCATGCCATCCACATTCATGAAAAATCAGATTGTTCTGCAGCCGATGCAAGTTCTGCTGGCGGACATTGGAATCCGACTTTCAAAAAACATGGCAAATGGACCGATGCCGAACACCATAAAGGCGACATCGGGAATTTTACGACCGACGAATTTGGAAATGGCAGCATTACGCTGACGACCGACGAATGGTGCATCGGATGTGGCGACGCGACAAAAGACATTCTCGGAAAAGGGCTTATCGTCCATGATGGCGCCGACGATTATGTCACACAGCCTACAGGAAATGCCGGCGGACGTGTAGCATGCTCGGCAATTATAAAATAACACATTCAAAACAATCATTTTCGTAAAAAAGCATAGCTTTGCAGCTTAAACGAAACGAATGATTAACCCATCGGCTCACGGCTGGATTGACAAGTTTTTTACAGAGCAAAAAGGATTGCTGAAAAAAGATCCTGTTTCCCCTGACACCTTTTACAAAAAAGTGCGGGAAACAGGATTTATTTTTGGTCATGTCGTTTCATTTGATGTAAAAACCCCAATTGAAACAAAGGGCCGGCTTCGGGATGAAGTTTCAAAAATAGCGTTGCTGAATACCTTATACGGCATGTTTTGCCTCATCAGCGACGATAAAAAACCTGCAGCATTCATTCCGAAAGCCGTTTCGTTTTACAATGAGATGAATCCGCAAGGGCACAGCATTTTCCGGAAGGTTTTCCCAAACGAGTCGCTATCGCAAAACCTCGAGCAGATTATCGACCAGCGCGTTCGCACCAATCACGACATCGTAAGTAAAAATTTCTCGCATATCGTAACCAATGCCTTGTTGTTTATCGATGTATTGGCTTTCCAGCAATACTTGCAGCATGGTGTAATTCCTGAAAAATACCTCAAAAAAATCGAGGAAACGATCATCAGCATCATCACATTGGCACTAAAAACCAAAAGCATCAAATCACAGCACGACGATTTGCTGATCCGGTTATTTGAGGCTTCTGTGCGTTACAGCAAATTTTCTAAAGTCAGCGTGCAGAATCCGGAAGCGCTGAAACTCGATTACTTCACCAACGACCTTGAGAAATATTACTTCATCGATTTGGCTGGAATGACTTTATGGAGCGATGGCATGGTTGAAAAAGATGAGGCTTATTTCCTTTATAAACTTGGCGAACTGATGAATGTCGGGGACGATTTTGTAACCGAAGGCATGGTTTTCACCAATCAATTTATCACTGAACACAAAAAAGAAATTCCGTATTTCAATTATTCAAATCCGGTCAAGAATTTCTATGACAATATTACGCAGAGTGTGATTGTGTTGATTACACGGAATAAAAACCGTTTGGTCAAGGAAATTTCGCAAAGCCGCGAACTCATGGTTTTGTTGGCACAATCGACGCACCGTGATTTGGATGCCAAGGAAAAGAAGAAAGTCAAAACCCAAATTCTCGACATCTGCAAAACCATTCCGTCACTGACGATTTTCCTCTTGCCCGGCGGCGGATTATTGCTTCCGATATTAATTAAGTTTATCCCGAAAATGCTTCCTTCAGCATTTAATGAGAATAACGAATCGGAATAAAAAAGCCGCTTGTTACGGCGGCTCAACTTTAAAATTTCAATTGGTATACATGATCAAGGTCTTTTTCCGAGCTGATATTGACATTCAGATCGGTCACAAAACCCGAATTCAGTCCGTAAGCCCAACCGTGTAAGGTCAACTCCTGCCCGCCTTTCCATGCCGATTGTACAATGGAAGTTTTTGCGAGGTCGAAAACCTGCTCTTTTACATTCAGCTCTACAAATGCATTGAATCTTGCGTTTTCATCCATAATCGAATCGAGATAAACATGGTGCAAACGATACACATCTTTAATATGGCGAATCCAGTTGTCGATAATCCCAATCGAATCATTTCCCATCGCGGCTTTGACTCCGCCGCAGCCATAATGTCCGCAGACAATGACGTGTTTTACTTTCAGGACATTTACGGCATAATCGAGTACGCTGAGCATATTCATGTCGGAATGCACGACCATATTGGCAATATTCCTATGGACAAAAACTTCGCCAGCCTTGGCGCCGATGATTTCATTTGCGGGAACTCGGCTGTCTGAACATCCAATCCAAAGCAATGGCGGCGTTTGCCCTTTGGCCAAGTCCTTGAAATAATTTGGGTCTTTTGCCAAAGTGTTTTCCACCCAGGCTTTATTGTTGTCTAATATTTTCTTATAAAAATCGCTCATATGTTGTGTTGTAAAATTGGACTTTATTCCACTGTAAAAATAACAGTTATAATAATGAAACAGTCACATTGTTAATTATTTTTCTTAAAATTTAGGGGTTTCTATTTTCACTGTCATCCTTTTTGCAGCATCGTAATAATGTGTAAACGATACATGGTTTGGGACTTCTTCAGTGTTTTCAAGCTGGTATGCTTTTTTGAATCCTTTGAGTTTGACTTTGATATTTTCATCAGATTTCCTGGTTTCCTTGAATTCCTTTATCAAATCCAAAACGTCATGCGCGATGTAGACCGTATCCGACGCGTCGATGATGACTTTGGAATTTTCGGGTATTGAATTCAGCGTTTCCTTAATAGCGGCTTTGTTCAGAAATGACACTTCCTGCGCCAAATCGATATGGATGATATCGCCGCTCTCATATTGCTCTTTTCGGAAATTGTAAGCACGTTTCAGGTTTCCTTTGAGGACAAAAATAATACTGATGACGATTCCAAGTGCCACGCCTTTTAATAAATCGGTGAATACAACAGCCAAAAGCGTTGCAATGAACGGCACAAACTGGTATTTCCCTTTTTGCCAAAAATGCTTAAAAATGGCGGGCTTTGCCAATTTATAGCCGACCAATATCAATATTGCCGCCAATGTCGCCAACGGAATTCTATTCAGCAATGCCGGAATCACGAGCACGCTTGCCAAAAGCAAAAATCCATGGATGATGGCCGACATTTTCGATTTGGCACCCGCATTATTATTTGCCGATGTCCGCACCACAACCGATGTCATTGGCAAACCGCCAAAAAGTGAACTCAATATATTCCCGATGCCTTGCGCACGAAGCTCGTTGTTGGTATCAGTGTAGCGTTTTTGTGCGTCCATTCTGTCGGCGGCTTCAATCGATAAAAGCGTTTCAATGGATGCAACAATCGCAATCGTCACTCCGACAATCCAGACGCGGGAATCTGCCAGCGCTGTAAAATCAGGTGTGATGATGATGTTGTTGAGTTCTTCGATGGATGTTGGAACCGGAAGCGCAACCAGATGGGTTTGTGCAATGGCGAGCGAACTGCCCGATGCCAGGAAAATCTCATTGAGGACAATCCCGACAATTACAGCAACCAAAGCGCCAGGAATGAGTTTGATTTTCTTTAAAAAACCAACTTTATCCCAAGCGATAAGAATTAGTATTGATGCCGCCGTAATGATGACCGAACCCAAACCAATCGCATTAAACGCGGCTGTGATAGTCGAAAACGTATTTTCTCCATTGAGTTGCAGGAAAGCTTCGTCACCTTCAAAATCGGAATCAAAACCGAGCGCGTGTGGGATTTGCTTTAGGATGATAATGATGCCGATTCCTGCGAGCATGCCTTCGATGACATTTGTCGGAATGTAATTGGAAATGCTTCCGGCTTTAATAAATCCTAAGATCAATTGGAGTAAACCGCCAATAAACACTGCGGTAAGAAAAATATCGAATGCGCCCAAATCGGAAATGGCGGTCAAAACAATTGCCGTTAAACCCGCAGCCGGGCCGGAAACGCTGAGATGTGATTTGCTTAAATACCCGATGACGATTCCGCCGACGATTCCGGCAATAATGCCAGAAAACAAAGGTGCGCCAGATGCCATTGCGATTCCCAAACATAAGGGAAGCGCCACTAAAAAAACCACTAAACCTGAAGCAAAATCAGATTTAAGGTTCGCAAAAAGATTAATTTTTTTTGTCATAATACCTTTAAAATTTAATACAAGAATTTGGTATCCCAATGTTGAAAGGGATAACTGTTTTGGAATTTAAAAATTCAGTGTATTAAACCTGGTCGGGCGGCGGGATAAAAATAGTAGCAGAAATATTGTCGTGTTTTGACAAATTTTCAGAAATGATGAGGCTTGAGCCAGTTGACGGAACAAAATGGCATTCGTATGCAGGAATGTTGGCAAAAACAATCTTCAGTTCTTTGTGCGTTTCTTCCTCTTCCGACATCGTATAAAATAAAGATGTGTCACAATTCTTTTCGATCAGGCTCACGATTGTCGGAGTCGAAAGAAATGTGATGAAGAAAAATAAAAGTATGCTTGCCGAAAATTTCATTGCGCCAAATTTATGCGCTAACGGCAAAATTAAAAAATGACGTGCCTGAATTTAAAGCAAATTTAACATCATAAAAAAGCCAAAGCTGTTGATAACTTTGGCCTTTATCGTACTATTATATTTAAAATCAAAGGCTTTCCTCGAGCCAGGCTTTCATCATCCAGACCGTTTTTTCCTGGACCTTGATCAGGTCGCTCATCATTGAATTGGTTCCTTCGTCATTGATTTCAGCTGATTTTTCGAGAATCACGCGCTCAATTTTCAGCAATGCTGCAATGGAATCCACAACTAAATGAACGGCTTTTTCGTCATTTGAAATATTTTTACCGACTGTCAGCCTGTTATTTTTCAAATAATCTTCAAAAGTATGCAAGGGTGTTCCGCCAATGGTCAAAATCCTTTCTGCAATATCATCAATCTGGATTTGCGCGTCGGTATACAATTCTTCAAATTTCACATGAAGATTGAAAAAACGCTTCCCGCGAATGTTCCAGTGAATTCCGCGCAAATTTTGGTAATAGACCTGATATCCTGACAAAAGTATGTTGAGTTCTGTGACTATGGCTTCCGATTCTGTCACCGGCAATCCTATGGTGTTGGTTTTCATAACTTGGTTTTTTAGAATTAATTCGTATAAAGTTAAGAAAAAAACACCAAACAAGAATAAACAAAATCGATTGTTTATTATATTTGCATCATAAATTATTATTATAATGACGATTACACAATTACAATATGTTTTGGCAGTTGCCGAATATAAAAACTTCACGCTTGCAGCCGAGAAATGCTTCGTCACCCAGCCGACGCTGAGCATGCAAATCCAAAAAGTCGAGGAAGAGCTCGGCATCCAGATATTTGACAGAACCAAAAAACCCATCCAACTGACCGACATTGGTGAAAAAATCGTTACCCAGGCGAAAAATATCGTCAATGAATCCGGAAGGATAAAAGACATTGTCGACCAGCAAAAAGGTTTTATCGGCGGCGAATTCCGTTTGGGGATCATTCCTACCGTTATGCCAACTTTGTTGCCGATGTTCCTGAGCAATTTCATCAAGAAATACCCAAAAGTCAAGTTGCTCATTGAAGAGCTTAACACGCAGGAAATCATCACCCGATTGAAGAACGGGCATTTGGACGCGGCCATTGCAGCCACGCCATTGGAAGAAGAAAAAATCAAGGAAATCGTTTTGTATTATGAGCCTTTTGTCGCTTATATCCCGGCAAATCATTCCAATTCCCAAAAAAGTGAAATCGAGATCAGCGACTTGAACCCAGATGAAATTTTATTATTGCGTGATGGCCATTGCTTCCGCGAAGGTGTTTTGAATTTGTGCAACATCAGTGGTGCGCACAGCAATAAGTTCAGCATTGAAAGCGGCAGTTTTGAAACCCTGATCAAATTGGCCGATGAAGGTTTAGGAACAACGCTGCTGCCCTATCTGCACACGATGGATTTAAAAGAAAGTGACAAAGGCAAACTGAGGCATTTCAAAGACCCGAAACCTTCGCGTGAAGTCAGCCTGATATTCCCGAAAACCGAATTGAAGATGCACATCATCGAAGCGTTGCGAAGCACAATTGCAGGTGTGGTTAAAGGTGCTGTGGTTTTCCAGAATGTCCAGATTGTGAGTCCGTTGCCCAAAAAATAAGCAACAAAAAAGGAGCCAAACGGCTCCTTTTTTATTCAATAACAATGGAAAGGCATTGTTTTAGTTCGGGTTTTTCACTCGTAAAAAACACAAGCCATTTCCTAAGTTGTTCGAGTTCATATGGCAATAAGTTCTTAATTGCCTTCTTGAGCTCTTTACTGAAAAGGATGGGATCGAAGCTCACTCTTTCCAGTACTGATTTGGTGTAATCGTAAATCATTCTGGGCATGATAAAAAGATTTAGGGTTATCTTAATAAGAACGACTGTAAAGAAACATAGTCTTATCGATAAAAACAAATAAAACGTCGACGAAATACATAAAAATGCGTTTATCGACGTTTTTTAACGTATTTTATATGTTTTAACCTACAAATACATATTTAAAAATATTTAAAGATAAGGCAAATAAAAAAGGAGCCATTTAAGCTCCTTTTAGTTTTTTATTTATTGACCAGAACAAGACATTGCTTGAGTTCGGGTTTTTCTTTTGTAAAACTTAAAAGCCAGTCTGTAAGTTGTTCAACTTCATATGGCAGTAACATCTTTAATGCTTTTTCTAATTCTTTGCAGAAAAGTAGAGGATCAAAACTTACCCTTTCGAGTATCGTCTTTGTGTAATCGAACATGGTTCTTTTCATAAATGATAATTACATTTATAGTTGTATAAAATTGGTCAAACCAAATTTAAGCGAAAAAAGAATTGCTTTGACAAAACAGTTGTTAATTAAAATTCCACTGTGAGTTAATTATTCCTTAAAGGCGCGCATCATCTCCCTTTTACCAGGCGGACCTTCCAGTTTCTCAACCCTGAAACCTACTTCCTGTAAGCTTCTTTTCACAACGCCTCGTGCCGCGTAAGTGACAAGTATGCCTTTATCTTTAAGTGCATCATACATGATTTTGAAAATTTCGGTACGCCACAATTCCGGTTGGGCACGATAGCCGAAAGCATCAAAATAAATCAGGTCGAATTTATTTTTATATGTGATGTCGTCGAAGAACAGTTTGTTTTTTGTCAGTTTGAAATTTTGTGAAAGGCACATTTGTTGTTCCCAGTCGCTTTCATGCATTTGCCTGAAAATATTAGAATCACTTTCAGCCCGGAGTTCAGAAACGTAATTCATCCCGGCAACTTCATCAGCGGAAATCGGGTATGCTTCTACTCCAACGTAATCCACTTCCATATTCATTTTCGATGCTTCCAAATACGTAATGAACGCATTCAATCCCGTTCCAAAACCAATTTCCATAACAGAAATAGGCTTTCCCTGACCCGAGCGATAGCGAACAGGCGAAGCAAATAAGGACAATCCATTGTTAATGAATACGTGATAGGCTTCCTGGATCGCGCCGTGTGTGGAATGGTAACATTCATCCCATTCCGGCAAACGGATGGTCGTTGAACCGTCTTCGGTGCGGATGATTTCCCTTTTCAATTAGTCGATGTATAATTTCCTGATTCGTGGAATCGGGCCGCCGCATTTGACTTTGTGGCATTCAAGACATGCGTTAACGCCTTCGTTAAAATGTTGCTTGGCATTCTTGGGATCTTCATAAATCAGCTTTTGAGCGTTGATGAAGATTTCTGCCTGCTTCTTAAAAAAAGCGTCATTTTCCTTATCGTCGGTCATGACCGCTTTGTGGATTTTGAGGAAATGGTTTGGGAATTCCCCAATCGTATCGCCTTTTTTGATGCGTTCCTTTAGCCTTTCATTATCGACATACATCTGTTCCATCAACATGGACATTTCCGACATTTTGTACATTTCGAATTTTTTGCCTTTGCCGGAAGTCTTTTCAGAAGTACAGGCTTCTTTTTGAACCACTGGCTGTTCTTCCTTCTTATCGCAAAAGATAAAAAGACAAAACAATGGCAATATGAAAATCCATTTTTTCATTATTCCTTTAATAATACGCCATCGGCCTGGAAAGCATAAGTGATTTTAGGCTCGGTGATTTTGTTGATTTCTTCCTGTGATTTTCCGCCGTCTTTGGCATAATGCTGCAACTCGCCAACGGAAACCACATCGATATACGCTTTGCCGCTGACAACTGCTTCAGAATTGTCGGCATTCAATGGCACGAAAAACCCATAATCCTTAAACCTGACGAAAGATTCTTTGTCGTTTGACAATGCCATCGACATCCAGCAACCTTTTTTCTTGCAGACATCTGTGACTTTCGACGCAAATTTTACCGCAATCGTATCGCCTTTTTTGAGGCTTTTATATTTATTGAGCATTTCGGCAGCAGTCAGCGCTTTGGCAGGTGTAATGCTCGAACCGAAAGACGCATAATTGCCTTTTACATCAGCGGCGCCACTGGCAGCTTTCTCTGCTTTTTTATATTCGGCCTTGAAAACTTCAGGTGCTTTTTCTTCATCTGCTACTTCTACCCCATCAGTGGATTTTATTGTTTCCTGTACCGCAACCGTATCTTTTTCAACGATGCTGTCAGCTGGGTTTTCGACTTTGGTTTCGTCAACTTTTACTTCTTCAGATGTATTTTTACAGGCAGCCATTGCCAACAATGAGCAACCCAAAACAACCAATTTTTTCATTTTGCGATTTTTAGCGATTAACAAATTTTCGAGTTGCAAAAATAAGGAGTTTATCCAAACGGCAATTCGATATGGCAGTATTTTTCGCGTTTTGCTGCAGATTTAATAATAATTTATATCATTGAAAATCAAAAAGGAAAAAGCGATAAATTATTCCTGTCACTTCCGTGAAGATGTTAATTTTTAATTAATTTAGCCAAAAATTAAATCAGTCAGCCAATTTTTGATTTTTATTGTATTATTAATTCATATTCAATAGATTACGAAATATTTTTCATTTAAAACTACAGTAGAATGAACATAAAAACTACTCACGAAATCGATATCGTAAAGGTTTCTGCCTCTAAAATCCATACCGTTGATTTTGAAAACCTTGTCTTCGGAAACATATTCACAGACCACATGCTGATTTGCGATTATAAGGAAGGCGCATGGCAAAAACCAATCATCAAAGCATACGAGCCATTTTTAATCGACCCGTCGGCAAAAGTCTTCCATTACGGCCAGGCCATTTTTGAAGGAATGAAAGCCTATAAAGATGAGAACGATGATGTTTGGCTTTTCCGTCCCGACCAGAATATGGACCGTTTCAACAAATCGGCTGTCAGGATGGCGATGCCCGAAGTTCCCGAAGAAATCTTCATGGGCGGATTGCACGAAATCCTGAAACTCGAAAAAGACTGGGTTAAAAAAGGAAAAGGAAATACCTTATATATCAGGCCGTTTATGATCGCTTTCGGAACCGGGGTTGTGGCCGCGCCGTCTACGCAATACCGTTTTATGATTATTTTGTCGCCTGCAAAAGCCTATTATTCTGGTGAAGTGAAAGTCATCATCGCCGAGCATTTCAGCCGTGCGGCCAATGGCGGAATCGGTGCTGCGAAAGCCGCCGGAAATTACTCAGCCCAATTTTACCCGCAAAAACTCGCGAATGAAAAAGGCTTCCAGCAAATTATCTGGACGGATGACGCAACGCACACAAAACTTGAAGAAGCCGGAACGATGAACGTATTTTTCCGCATCAACGATACCTTGTTGACTGCGCCGGTCAGCGAACGGATTTTGGATGGCGTGACGAGAAAAAGTATTATCGACTTGGCAAAAAGAGAAGGGATTGCTGTTGAAGAACGTTCGGTTTTGGTCGAGGAATTGGTCACTGCTGCAAAAAACGGGGCTTTGAAAGAAGTTTTTGGCGCCGGAACTGCAGCTGTCATCAACCCGATTGTCGGGTTTTCGTACCAGGATGTGTATTATGAATTGCCAAAAACAGAAAATTCATTTGCTTTACAATTAAAGGAAAAGCTGACGAATATCCAGTATAAACTCGCCGAAGATACTTTCGGCTGGACCGTGAAAGTTAATTGATAATGGAAAATTGATAATTATAGGAAATCCCGATTTATGGTCGGGATTTTTTATTTGTAGCATGTTCCTGCTTTCCATTGCAATCTTTTATTCCGCTGCGCTTCTTAAAAGGATTTTTATTGCAATCAGGGCTAGGCTTTTGAAGTTACCCCAAAATTGCGTTAAGGATTGAAGTGAAAAGCCCACAGCGAAGTATGAGCGAGGACTTGCAACGCAAAGCCTGGCGCAAGGCACGCAGCGCAACGCCCAAAATAAATAGCCACAGATTCGCAGATTTTATCTTGAAATTCTAAGAAAAATCTGTGAATCTGTGGCAAACGTTTTTATTTCAAAATCTCCGAGAAATCCGGTTTAAAATAATTCGGGCCTTTCATGACTTTGCCGTCCTCGCGATAAATCGGTTTGCCGTCATGGCCAAGCTTGCTCATATTGCTGCGCTGGATTTCGTCGAAAACCGCTTCGATTTTGTGCTGCAATCCGTGTTCGATGATCGTGCCGCAAAGGATATACAGCATGTCGCCAAGCGCGTCGGCGATTTCAACCGAATCATTATTCCGGACCGCTTCAAGGTATTCCTCATTTTCCTCTTTCATTAAATTGTAGCGGAGTATGTTGATGGATTCACCCAAATCCCCTTTTGGCGTTTCGCTGACGCCAAGCCCGAAAGCAGTGTGGAATTCCTTTACAGCATTGAGTTGTTTTTGCATGATTTTATGATTTAATTGACAACGCAAAATAGGAAGTTTCGGCTGCAAATGATTAAATTTGGCGAAAATATTATACACAATGTTTACACAGGGACAATGGATTTTTGCAGGCTTATTTTTAGTCGCATTTATCATCGCTGCGATCTTTACGTATCGCAAAGACACGAAACTGCACAAAATGCATTATAAGGGAAGTTACCGCGTGTTGATTGGATTCCTGCTGTTTATCGCGTTCTTGTTTTTTATAAAATCGTACTTGAAACATTAATCATCGCCGGCGATAAATTCTTTTTGCCCGTGGTTTGGTTTATCCTGCAGCACGGCAACAAGCTGAAAAATCCCGTAACTGAAAACGAACGTCAGCAATGCCACGAGGAAATAGTATACTATTTTAAATTTCTTGCTCATTTTATCGGTTAAATTGGATACTTCCCGATTTACGAAAGGAATTAAATTTTGGTTTCGACTGTTGAAAACTTTTTTTGCATAAAAAAACCGCCATCGGGGACAGCGGTCTTTTTTATAAAATATTTCTAATTCTCATCCGGCAGGAAGCCGAAATCTTTTGAATAATTCAGCATCTGCTCGGCGAACGATTTTGGCTGTGTCACTTCAATCGAAATGATTTTGCCGCTGTCGTCCATTTTTGGCACAAGCACTGGGTTTATAAATCCGCTATATGGCGCAGATTTGAATTGCTTGTTGCGCTCGAGGATTTCCTTGTGCAGTTTTTGGTCGACTTTCACACCGTAATTTTCAACAAGCGCTTTACCGGCTTTGAAATCGCCTTCCGATTTGATGCGTTGCGTTTCACGGAGCAATTGCCCGAAAAGATCGTGCAGTTTTTCATAATTGGTGATGTTGAAATAGGTCTTGCCATTCCTGGTGATTTTTTCGATCACATTGTCTTTTTTTCCTTTTTCAAAAACCCAGGCACTGACCCATTGGCGGTTTCTCATGTGCGCTTCCTCGATGTTGGCGCCCAAATCCAAACGGATCAATTGCGTCATCAAACCGTTCCTGATATAACCGTCGTAAGCGGCCATTCCTGTTTTTTTCCAGTCGTCAACCAATCCGAGTTCCTGGAGTTTTGGGTTGTACAGGTAATACAATCCGACCAAATCGGCGCGGCCTTCTTCCAAAGTCGACGCGTAGCTTTTCAGGGTTTCTTTTGGCGTTCCGACACCTTTGTTGATTTGTCCTGAAGCGTGGCCAACGACTTCGTGCAATGCCGTGTGGAGTTTATCAGCCATTTCACCGTATTTCTCCTGTAATGCTATTTCTTCTGGATCATTGGCGAATTCTTTCAGCCTGTCTTTTCCGCCGGCATTGTTATATGAATCGACGATATTGCCGAGCGACACGGATTTTGAGCCGTATTCTGCGCGAATCCAGTCGGCGTTCGGCAGGTTCACTCCTATTGGCGTACTTGGCGAAGAATCTCCGGATTCGCCTGCTACAATAACCGTTTTATAAGAAACGCCGGTTACTTTTTTCTTTTTATGTTCTGGCATCAATGGCGAATTGTCTTCAAACCATTGGGCATTGCTTGAAATTTTTTCCATTTTGGCCGACATGTCGAAATCCTTGATTTGGACAACACCTTCGTATGAACCTCTGGCGCCAAGCGGATCATTGTAGACTTCTACGAAACCACTGATGTAATCGATGTTGCCTTCTGTCGCCTGAAGCCATGCGATGTTGTAATCATCCCAGGTTTTCAAATCGCCGGTTTTATAGAATTTGATCAACAGTGCGAGTGCGTCGGCTTGCTTTTTATTTTCGGCCACGCCTTTTGCCTTTTCAAGCCAGTAAACGATTTTGTCGATTGCCGGCCCATACATGCCACCGCTTTTGTAGACTTTTTCGCTGAGTTTGCCATCGGTGCCTCTGACCAATTTGGAATTCAATCCGAAAGAATATGGGTGATTGGTATCCGGGCTTTTCATGTTTTTGTAAAACGCTTCCGCTTGCTGGTCAGTAATTCCTTTGTCATAAAAATTCACCGCAGAACCGGCGATTAGGCCTTTTGATTCGTCAAGATTGACTTTTTTGGCATCTTTACCATCGAAAATGACATCGACGATTTCAGGCGCCAAAGTCGTTTTGGTGTCAGCCATCAATTTGGTTAGATAATCTTTTGTAAAATCCGGCTTAATTTTATCCATCGAATAATGGTGGTGAATGCCGTTTGAAAACCAGACCCTTTTCAGGTAAATCTCAAAGTTTTTCCAGTCTGCCGCAGTTTTGTCGCCTTTATAATTGACATAAACGTTTTCAAGCGCTTTCCTGATTTTGAGGTTGTATTTGTAATTCTGGTCCCAATAAATATCACGTCCGGCGGTTCCGGCTTGCGTGAGATAAT
>DATHKH010000164.1:0-6027 GCA_035286325.1 Flavobacterium sp. | reverse complement strand
ATCAAGGACAATCTTTGTTGTAGAGGATAAAGTCACTTCCGCCGACGCACCTGAATTCACTGTTTGGATTACTTCAAACGGGCGCATCATGATTTTCACCATGTTTTTACCGGTTGTCGGAACCAATGAACGCGAAGCATCGATATAACCTGTTTTACTTGCCGTAATGTATGCAAAACGCTCGTGCACCGCTGCATTGTTCATGACAAAAATGCCATTGGTGTCAGTTTGTTTAGAAGCGCCACTGATCAGAATCGTAACGCCTGCAATCGGATTGCCGTCCGTATCGACGACCTGCCCGATAAAATCCCTATCTACTGCGGTGCCGAAATTTTCGGCAAAATCTCCTGGATTGTTGTTGTTGCTGTCATCGTTTGGGTCACAGCCAAAGAAAAGCGCACTGAGCAATAATAAAGAGAGTAATTTTAATTTCATAACATTTGGTTTTTTAGGTTGGTGATTTTTAAGCAAGTTAACAATTACTTTTCATCCAATAATCGTTTCAATTGGATTCTTTCATTTTCAGGCAATTGCAGCAGTGTTTTCTCATAAAATCCCCTGACTGTTTCCTTTTTGATCAGTTCCCTGATATTGTCGCGCGCAAATTTGGAAAACTGCCATTTGAAACTTGTCAGCGGATTGACCAGCAGCGGCAGTACATTAGTATCGGTTTTGCTGATGTATAATAAGTTTTCAAGTGCATTCTGTCGGATGGAACTTTCATATTTTGGCGTTGCATAGTCCAACAGTTCATCATAGAATTTTACCTTTTCGGCGTTGCGATAATCTTTGGTCATCATTGCCAGGACGAGCCATTGCATGCGCAGGTCTTTATCGTTAAACCCGAAATGGTTTTGGGTTTTGTCCAATACCTCAGATTGCTTTTCCGGGAATTGCTGCCACAATGCACTGAGTGCAATCCCTTGCGTGACATAGGATTTGTCATCCAATAATGTCGCGAAATCACTAAAAAAAGCAGGCGGGATTTTGGTCAGCGCTTTGGCGACAGCCTGACGCAAATGAATATCATTGGATTGCATCGCCATTTTGATGAGTGTTTCCTTTTCCTCAAACGAAACGCTTTCGGTCTGCATGATAATTTCTTCCTTTACCGGATAATAAGCATCGGATTTTATGATGGTTTCAAACGCAGCTTTCTTTTCGGCAAATGGCAATGCGTTCTTGTCAAGCACATCAAAATATTGCTTCATGAAATTATTCCGCTTTAATATGTCGATGGCTTCATTGACTTCAAAACCGCCTTTTTCAAGCCAGCGCATCTTGAAAGTTTTGGTATCATAATCGGAAACTTTATTGATTTCGGCAAGAAATTCATCGGTGTCGACATTTTTAAAGGCATATTTTTTCAGGTAATTCCGGATCGCAATCCTGAATTTCTCATGCCCGACACCTTCGCGCAATACATGCAAAGCCCACGCGCCTTTCCTGTAAAATGTCAGCGAACTTGCCTTTTCATTGAGTATCGGAATCGTATCGGTTTTAGAAACGCGGGCCAAATCTTCGGCCATGTCATACATTTTCATGTTGAAATGATTTTCTCCAAAAATGGATTCTTCCGCCAACAATGCATAATACGTCGCAAAACCTTCCTGAAGCCAATGGTGCTTTCCCGATTTGGCAGTAATGAGGTCGCCAAACCATTGGTGTGCCAACTCATGGGCGTTGACATTAATGTAATTCCTGTCGTTATACCCAATATCATCGACCACAAGATCCTGTGCAAAAACCGTCGCCGAAGTATTTTCCATCCCGGCATATAAAAAATCCTTTACCGGAACTTGTTTGTAGATTTGCCAGGCATATTTATAGCCGATTTCCATTTCCAGAAAATCGAAAATTTGCTTGGAATATTTGTATGTTGCGGCAAATTTGGCTTCGTCTTCAGGCAAATAATACATGTCGAGCGGAATGCCCGATTTTGCCTTTTCAGTTTTCTTTGTGAATTTGCCGATGGCCAGCATGACAAGATAAGAACTCATCGGCTTGTCCATTTTATAAATCCAAAGTACCGGCCATGTCCTGTAATCTTTTCTCCGCAAAACGCCATTTGAAATCGCAACATAATCCTTGTCTGCACTGACCGAAATATTAAATATGGCCTTTTCATTCGTGTCGTCAAAGCTCGGCAGCCAATAACTCGTATTTTTCCCTTGCCCTTGTGTCCATATTTGATAATTATCGGCTGTTCCTGTAAAATATATCGTTTGCTTTGGTGTTACGGTATAGTCAAACCACACATCGTTTTTCCCTTTTTTAAATCCTTCAAAAAGCAATAATTGTTTGGAAGTATTTTTATATGCGGCAGATTTTCCATTCACGTACACCGTAGTGAACGTCATATTGACGGCGTCAATTCGGATGGTATCAATCGGTGACAGTACTTCAAATTCATAACTGGCAGTTCCCCTGACAGATTTTGTCGCAAAGTCGGGAGAAACCATCGCAGTGACTTTTGTAAAATCGACTTTTTGTGTTTGCTTTACTTGGGAAAAAGCGAAAAATGGAATGAGGAGGAAAATGTATTTCATGTGAAATGCGTCAGGATGTTTGCCTTTCCAAATATACAAAATCCGCGTTTCCAAATTTCCCAATTAAAAAGTATCTTCGTCCAATGCAAAACCTGCTTGAAACTCCCATCGAATATTTAAAAGGCGTCGGCCCAAGCCGCGGCGCACTTTTACGTACCGAATTGGGTATTTTCAACTACCGCGATTTGCTCAATTTTTACCCAAACCGCTACATCGACCGTACGCGTTATTACAAAATCAACGAACTGAAAGATGCCGGCGCTGAAGTCCAGGTCATCGGCAAAATCATCCACATCAAAACCGTCGAGCAAAAGCGCGGCAAACGCCTTGTCGCAACCTTTGCAGATGACACCGGCGAAATGGAGCTCGTTTGGTTTCAAGGCCACAAATGGATTCGAGAAAGCCTGAAACTCAACATTCCGATGGTTGTTTTTGGAAAAGCGACGGTATTCAACGGATTGTACAGCATGGCACATCCTGAAATGGAGTTGCTGGCCGAACACGAACAAAGCCTGCGCTCAGCGATGCAGCCGGTTTATCCATCGACGGAAACCTTAGGAAACCGAGGCGTCAGCAATCGCGTGGTCAACAAAATGATGCAGCAGCTTTTTTTGGAAACACAGGCAAAATTTGCCGAAACGCTTCCCGCCTATTTGATGAACGAACTCAAATTGATCCCGAAAAATGCGGCGTTGTTCAACATCCATTTCCCGAAAAGCGCCGATGCATTGGCAAAAGCACGGTTCAGGCTGAAATTTGAGGAATTGTTTTTCATCCAACTCCAGCTCATCACAAAAAACCTGATCAGGAAACACAAGATAAAAGGCCATGCTTTCACCAACGTTGGCAGTTATTTCAATGATTTCTATAACAATCACCTGCCATTTGCATTGACCAACGCCCAGAAAAAAGTGCTTAAGGAAATTCGCAACGATATGGGAAATCCTGCCCAAATGAACCGCTTGTTGCAAGGCGATGTTGGTTCGGGCAAAACAATCGTGGCTTTGATGAGCATGCTTTTGGCTTTGGACAATGGTTTCCAGGCGTGTTTGATGGCACCGACAGAAATCCTTGCAAACCAACATTTTAATGGTTTAAAAGAATTGGCTAAAGATTTGAAAATCAATATTAAAATATTGACTGGCTCAACCAAAACTGCAGATAGAAAAATCATCCATGAAGAATTGGAAAATGGCAGTTTGCACATCATTATTGGCACACATGCCTTGCTCGAGGACAAAGTGCAATTCAAGAACCTTGGGCTTGCAGTTATCGATGAACAGCATCGGTTTGGCGTGGAGCAGCGTTCGAAACTCTGGAAAAAAAACGACATTCCACCACATGTTTTGGTCATGACCGCCACGCCTATCCCGCGAACCTTGGCGATGAGTTTGTATGGCGATCTTGATATTTCGGTCATCGATGAATTGCCGCCGGGCAGAAAACCCATACAAACCGTGCATCGTTTTGACAGCAACCGCTTGAAAGTCTGGAAATTCATCAAGGATGAAATCGCGAAAGGCAGGCAGATCTACATCGTTTATCCGTTGATCCAGGAATCGGAAAAAATGGATTATAAAGATTTAATGGACGGATATGAAAGCATTTCTCGGGATTTTCCGCTGCCGCAATATTCGGTTTCGATTGTGCATGGCAAAATGAAATCGGCCGATAAGGATTCGGAGATGAAGCGTTTTTCAGAAGGCAAAACCAATATTATGGTCGCGACGACCGTGATTGAAGTCGGCGTGAATATTCCCAATGCTTCCGTCATGATTATAGAAAGCGCCGAGCGTTTCGGTTTGTCGCAATTGCATCAGCTGCGTGGTCGCGTTGGCCGTGGCGCAGAACAAAGCTATTGCATCCTGATGACCGGCCATAAACTCAGCAACGACAGCAAAACCCGGATGGAAACCATGGTGCGCACCAATGACGGTTTTGAAATTGCCGAAGTCGATTTAAAACTCCGCGGCCCGGGTGATTTGATGGGCACACAACAAAGCGGCGTACTCAATCTCCAAATAGCCGATCTTGTTGCCGATCGCGATATTCTGATGTTAGCAAGACATCATGCGGTGAAATTACTAAAAGAAGACGCGCCGATGGAAAGGCCGGAACATGCTGCTTTAAGAGCCACATTTATAGCCCTTTCCAAAAAGAAAAACATCTGGAATTACATCAGTTGAAAAACGTGAATGTTATATTTGTGTCTACAAGTGTTAAATAAAAATTAACGCCAAAAACATTCCCGCACAGAACCATTAGTTTTGCTACGAAACTTAATTAGGTGGCTTCTGCTCACTCTTCTGTCCATATGAAAGTAAAACATATCATTTACACGCTGCTGATAGTCGGAATCGGCGCATTTATCGTTTACAGAATTACTGAAAACAAAAGCGAAAAAAATAGCGAGAAAGACAAAGGCGGTAAAAACAAAATGCCCGCGAAAGTCAGCGGGATAGTCTTAAAACCCCAAATTTTTGCAGACAACCTGTCCCTTTCAGGTTCGATTGAATCCAATGAAGAAGTCGATATCCACAGCGAAGGCTCCGGAATTGTCGAAAGCATCAATTTTAACGAAGGAAGCAACGTCGTCAAAGGCCAGCCGCTTTTCAAAGTCAATGACATTGAGCTTAGGGCGCAACTCGGAAAGGCAAGAACTGCACAAAGCCTGGCATCTGAAAACGAAAGACGCGCAAAACTCCTGCTCCAAAAAGAAGCCATCAGCCAGGAAGAATATGATATTGCGAGCGCGGATTTCAAATCAGCACAATCGGAAACCCAGTTGATTAATGCGCAATTGGCAAAAACGACCATCCGCGCGCCTTTTTCAGGCAAAATAGGATTGCGTTCGATTTCTAAAGGAACATATGTCACACCGGAGACAATGATTGCAAAACTCGTCAACACCAACCATGTGAAAATTACTTTTTCCATTCCTGAAAAATATGCGTCACAGATGAAAGTCGGCAACACTTTGACCTTTACTACCGCCGGTTCAAAAAAAGAAGAATACACCGCCAAAATATATGCCATCGAGCCAGAGGTTGAAGTCGAAACGCGAACACTGAAGCTCCGCGCCATCGCTGAAAATCCACAGGGAAAATTATTGCCTGGCACTTTTGCCAATGTCGAATTGCCTTTGGATAAAATCAATGATGCGTTGCTGGTTCCGACTGAAGCGCTGATTCCGATACAAAACGGCAAGAAAGTCTTTATTGCCGATAAAGGAAAAGCCAAGGAAGTCATTGTCGAAACTGGCGCGCGGACCAATACCAGCATCCTGATCACATCGGGATTGAAAGCCGGCGATACGGTTTTGACGACTGGCGTCATGTCGTTGAAAGATGGCGGCCCGGTGAAGGTCAAAATCGCTAAATAAGAAAATGCCTAGCCCTGATTGAAGCCGGTATCCTTTGAGAGGAACGAACAAAGATAAAGGCAAAAGCAGGAAACAGCTCCTAAAAAATACTTTAAA
>DATHKH010000163.1:0-22400 GCA_035286325.1 Flavobacterium sp. | reverse complement strand
ACGGTTTTGATACAGAACCCGAACTTTTTGATTTTGGATGAGCCGACAAACGATTTGGACATTGTGACATTGAACGTTTTGGAAAGTTTCCTTTTGGATTATCCGGGATGTTTATTGGTCGTTTCGCACGACAGGTATTTTATGGACAAGATCGTCGACCACTTGTTTGTATTCCGTGGCGAAGGCGAGATTGAGGATTTTCCGGGGAATTATTCTGATTTCCGTGCGTATGAAGATTCGGCCGACGTGCAGCAAAAGGAAGACAACAAAACCGAAAAAAAAGCCTGGAAACAAAGCAATCCGACCGGAAATTTGACTTTCAACGAAGAAAAGGAATTCAAGAAACTCGAAAAGGAAATCAAGGACCTGGAATGGGAAAAATCGAAAATCGAGGAATTGTTTTCAGAAAGAAAAGTTTTGGATGCCGATATTGAAAGCAAGGCTTTGGAATTGCAAACGGTGATTAAGAAAATAGAATCGAAAGAAGAACGCTGGTTTGAATTGAGTGCCAAAATGGAAGGATAAAATCGACTTTGAATGATCCACACCATAAAATCATATGTCAAATTCCTCTGGAAATCCCAAAACGAACACGGGTTGCATTCGCCGTTTGTGTTTGATTTGGTGACGAAATGTTTTTATGATAAAACAAAATATCCGGAATATTCGACATTGAAAGAGTATCGGAATTCACTTTTGGAAAACCAAAATACGATTGAAGTTGCCGATTTTGGCGCGGGTTCAAAAGTGTTCAAATCCAATACCCGACAGATTTCACAAATTGCAAAAACTGCGGGAATTACTTCAAAACGCGCGGAATTGCTTTTCAGGATTTCGAATTATTTCAAACCGGCAAACGTTTTGGAAATCGGCACTTCATTGGGATTGGCGACTGCCGCGCTTTCATTGGGGAACCAAAATGGAAAAATCACTACGCTTGAAGGTTGTCCGGAAACTTCGAAAATCGCGAAACAGCAATTCGACAAATTTGGATTGAAGAATATTGATTCGGTTGTTACGGAATTTGAAAGTCATCTCGATAATTATCAATTATCAACTATCAATTATCAATTAATTTACTTCGACGGCAACCACCAAAAAGCCGCAACATTGCAATATTTCGATTTGCTTCTTCCGACAATCACAAACGATAGTATCTGGATTTTTGACGACATCCATTGGTCACGCGATATGGAACAGGCTTGGAAAACCATCAAAGCAAACCCCAGAGTCACGGTCACGATCGACACATTCCAATGGGGTTTTGTTTTCTTCCGAAAAGAACAGGAAAAAGAACATTTTGTGATTCGCGCTTAGTTGGTGCGAAGTGCGTGCATCAGTTCTTTTTTAGTCATTTTGGAACGGCCTTCAATACCGACTTTCCTGGCTTCGTCATAGATTTCCTTTTTGGTCTGGTTTTCATATGACTTTGCTTTTCCGCCACGGTGTTCGGCGCCTTTGCTGTTTGAAATTCTTGCAGATTTTTCTTTGCTGTACCCTTTGTCCCGCAAAGCTTCATATTGGTCCTTATCTTTTATCTGCGGACCCGGACTTTTACCTGGCATAATTCGATGATTTAAATTGAACTATAAATTTAATCATCAATGTGTTAAAGTGTTTTACATGATTCCAAAAAAAAATGACAGCCTTTCGACTGTCATCTTTCCTTTTTCAAGTAAGTGAAAAATTATTGTGTTATTCCGCATCTTTTTTGGCATGCTGGTTTTCTGCGCTTTTCGCACTGATCCTGTCCAATTTGAATTTAGGAGCAAATTTCAGTTTTAACTCTGCAATTTTAGCATTGTCTGCTGAAGAAAGCCCTTCTTTTTCAACTGTATTTTTACGCGCATCCAATGCTTCATACATCGCTTTAACTTCATCATAATCCTCACGGGTATAATCGCCGTGGTTTTTATCATATGCATTGTTAAAATCATTGTAGACTGTCAGGATGTTATCCTTGTTAACCCAGTCAAAATTCATGTCATCGCCCAATTTTCCTGCTCCAAACAAAGCATCTCTCAATTTTGCTTTAGGATCTGACGCAGCAGCATTCGCTTGCATGTCTTCTTCTAATGCAGCTTGGTATTTGGCTTTCATTTCCTCGTATTTGGCTTTGCTGGCATTGACTTTTTCCTCAGCTTTGGCTTTGTCTTTCATGTTGGCCAATGCAGCTTCTGCGTCGCTGGTTCTCTGGGCATATTCTGCCTCGATGGCTTCCCAATTTGCTTTGGCATCGGCCTCGGCTACATTACTTACTGAATCCACATATACCGTATATGTGTCAACTGTTTTTTCTGCCTGCTTTTCTTCATCGCTTTTACAGCTTGTGAAACTTAAGGCTACAACAGCCATTCCTAATAATACACTTCTTGTTTTCATAATAAACTTATTTAGTTTTGATTAGTTTTAATAATTGTAAATTTATAGTTTATGGAATAATAATCAATATTTAACTTAAAATTTTATGAATACTTTAATATTTATTCATTAAAATAAATAATAATATAATAATTATATAAAAATAAGTTGAAATTGTGTAACATTTTTGTGATAAATTTTGGATATTATTTAAGGTAAAATTGCCTACTTTTATCTCCAAATTTTTAACATGGCCGACTTACTTATTAAAATTACGGATATCAAAAGGGATTTTGTCCTTGGAAATGAAATCGTTTATGTACTCAAAGGCATCGACCTCGAAATAAAAAAAGGGGAATATGTCGCATTAATGGGACCTTCGGGCTCAGGAAAATCAACGCTGATGAACCTGCTTGGCTGTCTCGACACGCCAACATCAGGAACCTATATCTTAAATGGAAAGAATGTCAGCGAAATGCACGACGACGAACTCGCCGAAATCCGAAATAAGGAAATCGGGTTTGTATTCCAGACTTTCAACCTTTTGCCACGAACGACGGCGCTCGACAATGTCGCTTTGCCAATGGTATATGCAGGATATTCGAAATCCGAAAGGCGCGAAAGGGCAACAGAAGTACTTGCGCAAGTCAACCTCGCCGACAGGATGGACCACCAGCCAAACCAGCTTTCGGGCGGGCAAAGACAACGTGTCGCCATTGCAAGGGCTTTGGTCAACAGGCCTTCCATCATCCTTGCCGATGAACCGACTGGAAATCTCGACAGCAAGACATCCATTGAAATCATGAACCTTTTTGGCGAAATACACAAAAATGGCAACACGGTCATTCTTGTCACGCACGAGGAAGAAATTGCAGAATATGCGCACCGTGTCATTCGCCTGCGCGATGGCATCATTGAAAGTGACAACCCGAATCCAAGCCCGAGATAACGCTCACAACCCAGCAAATGAAATGAGCTTTTAGCGACCCGAGCGACAGCGAATTGGCAAAGCAGTTACATCGAATACCAATAACAAATAGCATTTAATGAGATGAAAGTATATACCAAAACCGGCGATAAAGGAACGACAGCGCTTTTTGGTGGCGACCGTGTGCCAAAAGACCATATCAGGATCGAGAGTTATGGTACGGTTGACGAGCTGAATTCCCACATCGGACTCATCCGAGACCAGGAAATCAATACCCATTATAAGGAAATACTCATCAGGATTCAGGACAGGTTGTTTACTGTCGGTGCCATTTTGGCAACACCGCCTGAAAAAGAAATCCTGAAAAATGGAAAGCCAAGATTAAACATACCTAAAATCGTTGAAGGCGACATTCAATTGCTTGAAAATGAAATTGATAACATGGAAAATAGTCTTCCACCAATGACGCACTTTGTTCTACCGGGCGGACACACAACCGTGTCATATTGTCACATTGCACGTTGTGTTTGCCGCCGTGCAGAGCGCTTATCGGTCCATTTGGATGCCATTGAAGCCATCGATCCGTTCGTAATCAAGTACCTGAACCGACTTTCTGACTACCTTTTCGTGCTGGCACGGAAGTTGTCGGCCGACCTGCATGCCGACGAAGTGAAATGGATCCCACAAAAGGATTGATTTTTTTAGAAGCAATTTGCTTTGCCCGTTCGCTTTTTTGAAGCTCGGGTCCTGCTATACGTTGCAATCTTTTCAATATTTCCCTTGCGCTGTGCTCCATGGTAATCTTAAAAAGGATTTCCACTTCTATCAGGGCTAAAAATAAATTTTAAGAAACTGTATTACAGCGACTTAAATCCACGTTCTTAACTTTTTTTAAAATAAATGAAATTTTACTTGACTTTTTCAGTATTAAATTTATTTTTGCATAAACTAAAATCGATAGAAGATGTATTGGACATTAGAACTGGCATCGTATTTAAGCGATGCGCCATGGCCTGCAACCAAAGACGAACTTATTGACTACGCTATACGTGCAGGAGCGCCGCTTGAAGTGGTCGAAAACCTGCAATCAATAGAAGATGAAGGTGAGATATATGAATCAATGGAAGAAATTTGGCCCGATTATCCAACCGACGAGGATTATCTTTGGAACGAGGATGAATATTAAAAAAATAAAACAATCTTAAAAGTCTCATCAGAGGCTTTTTTTTTGCGTAAATTTGCACACTTTTATAAATAGAAATTACATATTATTATGAGCTTCATAAACAGTATACTCAATGCTTTTGTTGGGAATAAATCCGAGAAGGATGTAAAGGCTTTACAGTCGAACGTGACAAAAGTAAAAAGTTTTGAAAGCAGCCTTCAGGCGTTGTCACATGACGAGCTGAGAGCCAAAACGGATTACTTCAAAAATAAAATCAAAGAAGCACGCGCTGAAAAAGATGCCAAAATCGCTTCCCTGAAATCGGAAGTCGAAACCATCGAGGACATCGACAAAAGAGAAGACATTTATCTTGCCATTGATGCGCTCGAAAAAGAAGCTTATGAAATTTCCGAAAAAACATTAAACGAACTTCTCCCTGAAGCTTTTGCTGTAATCAAGGAAACTGCAAGGCGTTTTAAGGAAAATACCGAAATCAAAGTCACTGCCACTCCAAAAGACCGCGAACTTTCAGCTACAAAAACATACATCACTTTAGACGGCGATTCGTCAGTTTGGGCGAATTCATGGAACGCGGCCGGAAAAGAAATCACCTGGGACATGATCCATTACGACGTACAGCTCATTGGCGGTATGGTTTTGCACGAAGGTAAAATTGCCGAGATGCAAACGGGTGAAGGAAAAACATTGGTCGCCACGCTTCCGCTCTATTTAAATGCATTGACCGGAAACGGCGTCCACTTGGTAACCGTCAATGATTACCTCGCAAAACGTGACAGCTCATGGAAAGCGCCATTGTTCGAATTCCACGGTATCACAGTCGACTGTATCGACAACCACCAGCCAAACACCGATGCGAGAAGAAAAGCATACGAAGCCGACATTACTTACGGAACCAATAATGAATTCGGTTTTGATTACTTAAGGGATAATATGGCTCATGCGCCAAACGATCTGGTACAACGCAAACACAATTATGCCATTGTCGATGAGGTCGATTCGGTTTTGATTGACGACGCCAGAACGCCATTGATCATTTCAGGCCCGGTTCCGCAAGGCGACCGCCACGAGTTCAACGAACTCAAACCAAAAATCGAAAACCTCGTCAGCCTGCAAAGGCAATTGGCAAACGGTTTTTTATCTGATGCCAAAAGACTGCTTAAGGAAGGGAATTCCAAAGAAGCCGGATTGAACCTGTTAAGGGCTTTCCGTGCACTTCCGAAAAATAAGGCTTTGATTAAATTCCTCAGTGAGGAAGGCGTCAAGCAACTCCTCCAAAAAACGGAAAACCAATACATGCAGGACAACAACCGCGACATGCCAATTGCGGATGAACCTTTATATTTCGTCATCGAAGAAAAAAACAACCAGGTAGAACTTTCTGATAACGGAATCAAATACTTATCTTCAGATACCGATGGCAATTTCTTCGTCCTTCCGGACATCGGAACTGAAATCGCACGTATCGAAGCCCAAAAACTCGACAAAGATGCAGAAGCGGAAGAAAAAGAAAAATTGTTCCAGGATTTCTCCGTCAAAAGTGAAAGGATCCACACGCTGACACAATTGCTGAAAGCCTATACATTATTTGAAAAAGACGTCGAATACGTCATCATGGACAACAAAATCATGATTGTCGATGAACAAACCGGACGTATTATGGACGGTCGTCGTTATTCTGACGGATTGCACCAGGCCATTGAAGCGAAAGAAAACGTAAAAATCGAAGCGGCAACACAAACATTTGCGACGATTACATTGCAGAATTATTTCAGGATGTACAACAAGCTCGCTGGTATGACCGGAACAGCCGTTACAGAAGCAGGCGAGCTTTGGGAAATCTACAAACTTGACGTAGTAGAAATCCCAACCAACCGCCCGATGGCAAGAAAAGACAAAGAAGATTTGATCTACAAAACGACGCGTGAGAAATTCAACGCCGTGATTGAAGATGTTACCGAATTGTCAAATGCCGGAAGACCGGTTCTTATCGGAACAACATCAGTCGAAATCTCAGAATTATTGAGCCGAATGCTGAAAATGAGAAATATTCCACACAACGTTCTGAATGCGAAAATGCACAAGCAGGAAGCACAAATCGTTGAGGAAGCAGGAAAAGCCGGAGTCGTAACGATTGCGACAAACATGGCCGGTCGTGGAACGGATATCAAATTGACACCTGAAGTGAAAGCCGCCGGTGGTTTGGCCATCGTTGGTACAGAACGCCACGATTCACGTCGTGTCGACCGCCAGTTGCGAGGCCGTGCCGGACGTCAGGGTGATCCGGGAAGTTCACAATTTTATGTTTCCCTTGAAGATAATTTAATGCGTTTGTTCGGTTCTGAGCGTGTCGCGAAAGTCATGGACAGGATGGGATTGAAAGAAGGCGAAGTCATCCAGCATTCGATGATGACAAAATCAATCGAGCGCGCACAGAAAAAAGTCGAGGAAAATAACTTCGGTGTCCGTAAGCGTTTGCTGGAATATGATGACGTCATGAATGCACAGCGTGAAGTGGTATACAAACGCCGCCGCCATGCCTTGCACGGGGAACGTTTGAAAGTCGATATCGCCAACATGCTTTACGATACCTGCGAACTGATTACGACACAGAACAAAACAGCGAACGATTTTAAGAATTTCGAATTCGAACTGATCCGTTATTTCTCCATTACATCGCCGGTTTCCGAAAGTGAATTTGGCAGCATCAACGAAATGGAACTGACCGGAAAAGTCTACAAAGCCGCATTGCAATATTATACCGAGAAAACGGAACGCAGCGCCCGCGAAGCTTTCCCGATCATCAGGAATGTATTTGAGGAAAAAAACAACCAGTTCGAGCGCATCGTTGTGCCATTTACCGATGGTGTAAAAACGCTGAATGT
Organism: Flavobacterium sp.; assembly: GCA_035286325.1. Classification (GTDB taxonomy): domain Bacteria; phylum Bacteroidota; class Bacteroidia; order Flavobacteriales; family Flavobacteriaceae; genus Flavobacterium. The sequence goes on along the minus strand of DATHKH010000163.1, from coordinate 15,043 downwards.
CGTTACTGACCTGAAAAAAGCATATGAAACTGAAGGGAAAACCTTGGTTGCCGATTTCGAAAAGAACATCACTTTGGCGATTGTCGATGAAGCGTGGAAAAAACACCTGCGCAAAATGGACGAGTTGAAACAATCGGTACAATTGGCGGTCCACGAACAAAAAGACCCATTGCTGATTTATAAATTTGAGGCTTTCAATTTATTCCGCGGCATGCTCGACGGTGTAAACAAAGAAGTGGTTTCATTCCTTTTTAAAGGCGATTTGCCACAACAGCAGCAGCAAAACATCCAGGAAGCACGCGAAGTGAAAGTCAAAGAAAACTACAAAACCTCTAAAGATGAAATCCCGAATTCTGATGAGGCAGCAGCGCAAAACCGCGAAGCCGGACAAACTCAGCAGCGCCAAGTGACTGAAACCATCGTAAGGGAAATGCCGAAAATCAACCGCAATGATACCGTGACGATTAAGCATGTCATCAGTGGAAAAACCGAATCCATGAAGTACAAAAAAGCCGAAAGTCTTTTGAATTCCGGAGAATGGGTTGTCGTACACGAATAACATGATTTACAGTTAAATATAATCCCCGGCCGCTGAAGTAGCCGGGGATTTTTTTATATTTGGAAGGTAAACATTACCCCGATGATAGAAAACCTGCCATCTCACATTTCCGTCGTCTTCGGACTGGCAACCTTGCTGACATTGGGTTTGTTTTATCTTGCCATCAAGCGCTCCAAATCGGAAACAACGCGGGTAACGGCAGTCAAAATTACGCTTTGCCTTATCTTTTGGCTGGTGTTGCAAATGGTATTGACTTTCCAAAATGTCTACAATACCAACACGAATGCCTTTCCGCCCAAATTATTCCTTTTCGGATTTTTACCCAATATCATTCTGCTGGCCGCTATTTTTATAACCAAAACAGGGCGGGATTTTGCCGATAGCCTGCCATTGGCAAACATAACTTACATCAACATTGTCCGGATTCCGGTTGAGCTCGTTTTATATTGGCTGTTCCTGAGCAAAGCCGTTCCTGAGTTGATGACTTTCGCCGGACGGAATTTTGATATTTTAGCTGGCTTGACCGCACCAATAATGGCTTACTTCGGTTTTACAAAACGACAATTAAGCAAACAACTCCTTTTAATCTGGAATATTTCATGCCTCGGATTATTGGTAAATATTGTCGCCAATGCCATTTTATCGGTGCCGTTTCCGTTCCAGCAATTTGCTTTTGACCAACCTGACATCGCCATCCTGAATTTTCCTTTCAGTTGGCTTCCGACATTCATTGTCCCGATTGTTTTATTCGGACATCTCGTTTCCATACGCCAATTGCTTAAAAGGCAACCACCAATACAAAACCCATGAAATCAAAAATAAGCGCATTCCTAATTTTATTTTGCTGCACTTTCTCCTTTTCACAAACAGCGGAATCTTTAAAAACTGATACCAAAAAACTCTACGATTCCTTTGACAACATCGATATCGAAGGTCTTACGAATATGCTTTGCGCCAATGGAAATAAAGCCGATTACGACAAGCTCGATGCGGTTTTCCAGGATGACGGGCAGAAGTTTCGGTTTGTGTTTACGAATGCCAAATTCAATTATTCGCCTGTAAAAGTCATTGATGGCAAGTCGTATTGCAGCATCAGTTTCAGGAATGTCATTCGGATTACTTATTTCAAACCGATTAATGTAGATGAAACGCAACAATCCTTGAAGGCAAAATTCAGTGCGCAATCCGTAGCTTATGAAAAAGCCAGGAACAGCTTCATGATTATCTATACAGCCAAGCTTATTGCTATTGCCGAAACCGGATCCGAGGCCGGAGGCCGAACCGGCGAAGCAAATGCGCAATGGAGATTTGTGTTTAATGACAATACGCTTCCCACCGAAATCTTCCAAGGTTGTCTTTCAGACGACAATACCCGAAAAGAATTAGGGCTAAATTAAGTTTTTTCTTTTTCAGGATATTGCTATATTTACTTTACAATTGAAGAACAATACCTAAAATATATTATTATGGCAAAGAGTCAAGATGCAAAAAAAACCGAAAAGAAAGAACCGCTGAAGACCGCTAAGGAAAAGAAGCAGGAAAAGCGCGAAAAGAAAAACAACCCTAAAAGGGATTAATCAAAAAACCCACCGGATTCCGGTGGGTTTTTCTTTCCCAAAAAAACTAAGACAAATTAAAGTCCGTAATAAAAACTGCGGATTTAACATGCGTTATTTGCACTGCCAGTATCAAAAAAGGCAATGTTTACACTATAACACTTGTGTAAAAATAGTCGGGAATTTGGCTTTTCGAAATACGTATAATGTCGTATTTTTAAAAATTGTCGGGGAAGATTTTGCCGGGATTCAGGATGCCTTTCGGATCGAAAGTATCCTTGATGCCTTTCATCAGAAGCAGCTGGGTTTGGTTAAAGGCAATATCCATATAATTTTTCTGGACATAACCAATACCGTGCTCACCCGATAGTGTTCCCTTTAATGACACCGTCAGTTCAAAGATTTCACGGATGCCTTTTGGGGTTTCTGTTTTCCAGTTCGCATCCGACATATCGCCTTTGACAATGTTCACGTGCAGGTTTCCATCTCCGGCATGGCCATAACAAACCGATTTGAATCCGTATTTGTCGCCGATGGATTTGATGCCTTCCAATAATCTTGGCAATTCATATCTTGGCACCACCGTGTCTTCTTCTTTGTAAATGGAATTTGATTTTACCGCTTCGCCAACGGCACGGCGCAATTTCCAAAGTGCATTTTTCTGGTCTTCGGTATCGGCAAAAAGGATTTCGTCGATGTCGAAGTGTTCGAGCACTTCGGTGATTTTTTCGGCTTCGGCAAAAAGGACTTCGGGGTAATTGCCATCGACTTCAATCAAAAGGTGCGCTTTCACTTGATCCTTGATGTTCAGGTTTACGCCGTCAACAAAACGCAGCGTCCAGTCGATTGCATCGCGTTCCATGAACTCCAATGCGCTCGGTACGATTCCGGCGTTGAAGATTTTCGCGACTGCTTCACACGCTTGCCCCGAATCAAAAAAAGGCACAAGCATTAAAATATTGTGCGAATTTTTCGGCAGCAGTTTCATGACAATTTTGGTGATGATTCCCAAAGTACCTTCGCTTCCAACCATCAATTGTGTGATATTGTAACCTGTGGAATTTTTGAGTGTATTCGCGCCAGTCCAGATGATTTCGCCATTGGGCAAAACGACTTCGAGGTTCAGCACATAATCTTTGGTCACGCCGTATTTCAAGGCGCGTGCACCACCGGCATTTTCAGCGACGTTTCCGCCAATGAAACAACTGCCCTGGCTGCTTGGATCCGGAGGATAGAAAAGCCCTTTTTCAAAAACCGCTTCGCGCAAAACCTGCGTAATGACAGCCGGCTCAACCAAAACCTGCAGATTTTGCTCATCTATATGGATGATTTTATTGAACCGTTCCATCGACAACCCAATGCCTTGGTGCACGCTCAATGCGCCGCCGCTCAATCCAGTTCGTCCGCCAATGGCGGTGACGGGAATATGATGTTGGTTGGCCAATTTTAAAATGGATGCAATCTCTTCCGGTGTGGCGGGTTTTAAAACCACGGCTGGCGGAAAAACATAATCTTCGGTTTCATCGTGGCCGTAATGATTGCGCGTTTCTACGTCCAGAAAAAGAAAGGATTCGCCAACAATCAGTTTCAATTGGTCGATCAGTTCCGTATTTAAAGCTGTAAATTCCATAGCGTATTTGTAAACGCACCACATGATGCTTTACAAAAATACTATTTATTCGGTTGCGGCGCCATACTGTATAGACAGTTTCACACTTCAAAAGAAACGAAAACCCCTAGCCCCGATGGCAGCGGCATCCTTTTTCGAGGCACGAGAAAAAGATATAGCGTACAGCGGGAAACAGCTCCTAAAAAAATCAATTGTTTTGCTTATTTTTGGGTTGTGAAGAAACCAAGTAAATCCGCTTTGAGCGAACCGGCGCAGCAATCCGTAAGCAAAATAGCCGCCGAAAACATCATTTCGCTGCGTGGTAAAACGCCGGCGGCCAATGAATTGGTCAAAGGCATTCTGGCTGGCGACATCACGGCTTTGAGCCGCGCAATCACTTTGGTTGAAAGTACCAATGTCATGCATTTGGCGAAAGCCAATGAGGTTGTAAATGCGTGTTTGCCGCATGCCAACAAATCAGTGCGCATTGGAATTACCGGCGTTCCTGGTGTTGGAAAAAGCACTTTTATTGAAGCGTTTGGAACGCATTTGACCAGCCTTGGAAAAAAGGTCGCGGTGCTTGCGGTCGATCCGAGCAGTACGATTTCGCATGGCAGCATTTTGGGCGACAAAACGCGGATGGAAGAATTGGTCAAAGACAAAAATGCGTTTATCCGGCCATCGGCATCGGGTGAAACTTTGGGCGGCGTGGCCCGGAAAACGCGCGAGACGATTACGCTTTGCGAAGCTGCAGGATTTGATACGATTGTGATCGAGACTGTTGGCGTTGGACAAAGCGAAACCGCGGTCCACAGCATGGTCGATTTCTTTTTGCTTTTGAAAATTTCAGGCGCAGGCGACGAACTGCAAGGCATCAAGCGCGGAATTATGGAAATGGCCGATGCGATTGTCATCAATAAAGCCGATGGCGATAATATTCGGAAAGCGGGATTGGCGAAAACGGAATTTGGCCGTGCGCTGCATTTGTTTCCTGCGAAAAAATCGGGCTGGACGCCGAAAGTCACGACATGCAGTGCGATTGAAAAAACCGGAATCGATGGCGTTTGGAATATCATTTCCGAATTCCTTGAACAGACAAAAACAAATAATTATTTTTTCGAAAAACGCAAAGAGCAAAACCAATATTGGATGATGGAAACCATTAACGAGCAGTTGAAGAACAGTTTTTACAACAATGCCGACATCCAGAAATTATTGGAAGAAAATAAAAAAGCGGTGCAGAATGACGAAATGTCACCGTTTGCAGCCGCTCAGTTATTGTTGGGAAAGTATTTTAAAAAATAGATTCGAAAAAATTATTCTTCGTATCGTTGGATTTCCCGATCGTAAAATTCGTTTGCCAATACGATCAGGCCTTCCATTTCGGCATTGAGCTCGGCTTCGTCGAGGTCTTCGTCATCTTCCATAAATTCGACCTCGTCGTCTTTGAGATTGATGATAAACCTTGGATAATCGAGATGGATGATGAAAATATCTTCCGGAAAATCTGTATTGTCGCCCAATAAAAATTTTGGTAATTCCATATTGATGATTTTGTTATTTGTCTGAAAGGATTACAGGCGTATTCCTTCCATTCATAAAAATAATTTTAGTGTTTGGTGAGGCAGCGAGTTCTTTTTGCGCCTTGATTTGTTCGTATTGCAATTGTTTGTCAGACAAACCGGTCGAAAGAATTTTTTGGTAATCGGCGATTCCCTGTGCTTCTACCCTTTTCCTTTCGGCTTCCTGGCGCTCTTTCTGGAGTACGAATTGCATTTTTTGTGCTTCCTGCTCGGCGTTGATTTTTGATTCGATGGTCGTTTTTACGGATTCGGGAAGATTGATGTTCCTTATCAGCAATTGCTCCAATACAAGCCCGCGTTTCTTGAAATCGGCTTCAATGGTCATGTAAATGCGCTGTTGGAATTCATTCCTTTTCGTAGAATACAAAGCCACCGCATCATAATAAACAGCGTTGTCGCGAATACGCGTCCGGGTTATTGGACGCACAATCTTATCGTTATAATTGACCCCAATGTGCTTGAATATGTTTGGCGCATCTGCAGGAATCACACGGTATAAAACGGTCAAATCAATGACGACTTCCAATCCGTCGTTTGACAACACCCGAATCGCATCATCGCCTTCCTGTGCGCCTTCGGTATGGATCGCTGACATCGTATAGTTTTGTGTCTGTATATCAAAATTGGTGACATCAACCAATGGGTTCACAATATGAAGTCCGCTTTCCAAAATGTCCGGTTCGACACTTCCGTATAGCGATTTTACGCCGACTTCTCCGGCATCAATCTGGCGGAACATTGAGCCCAGCAACGCCAAAGCTATAATGATCACACCAAGAATGCGAAACAATCCTGAAAATTTTGACAGTGGTGTCACATTGTTTTTTAATGTCACGCCAATGACAAAAAGGATAATTCCGATAATAATTAAGAAAATGGACATAAATAAATGGTTTAGTTTCCGGCGTTTTCGCGAATGAGTTTCCTGGTTAATTTTTCAAAGCGAATATACAAAAATAATGCGGCTGATGCGAGCCCTGCCAAAAGCCCAATCCATACACCGACGGCTTTCAATTCAGTGAATTCGCCCAATACAAACGATATCGGAAAACCGATCACCCAATAGGCGATGAAAGTAATATACATTGGGATTTTGACATCCTGCAAACCCCGCAATGCGCCAAGTACAACGACCTGAATGCCATCCGAAATTTGAAAAATCGCCGCGACAATCAACAGTTTTGAAGCAATGGCAATCACATCTTCATTGGCTACAGCCTGGGATGCATTTCCCATATCCAGGAACAAGTGTGGCAAGTAATTGTGCAATACGATGAATAAAAGTGCGAATACAGTTTCAATGATGACCGCCAGTAAAAAAATCGATCTTGCCACGACAACCAATTGCTTAAAATCCAAAAGCCCTTTCTGGTTACTCACTCGAATCATTGCCGTAACACTCAATCCCATAGCAAACATAAAAGTGATTGTCGCCAAAGTCAGCGCAATCTGATTGGCCGCCTGGCTCGTTTTCCCGATATTTCCGCAAAGCCAGATTCCGGCTGTAAAAAGCGTCACTTCAAAAAGCATTTGCATCGCTGAAGGAAATCCGAGGTTGATGATTTTTTTCAGGATCGTTTTGCGTATCTGGTTGAATTGGAAATCGCTAAAATAAACCCGAAGTTCTTTATGATAACGCAAGATCAGGTGCATGAAAAGCACCATCAGGATGCGGGAAATAACGGTACCCAATGCTGCGCCCTGGATGCCGAGTTTTGGAAAAATCCACATACCGTAAATCAAGACATAATTCAGCCCGATGTGCACAACATTGGCCATGATGATGGCATACATTGAATATTTGGTATGCGAAAGCCCGTCCGCAAACTGTTTGTAACCTTGGTAAATAATCAGTGGAATCAATGAAAAAGCGACCCAATCCAAATAAGGCAAAGCCAAATCCATTACTTCTTTGGGCTGGTGCAAAAATACCATCAACGGTTTGGAGAGCACTACTATAGTGAAAAGCGAAAAACCGAGAATGGTGCATAAAAATAATCCGTGGTGAAATGCCGAGCGGATTTTTTTGGCATCATTTTCAGCATCGGCCTCGGCGACGATCGGCGTAATGGCAGTGGAAAATCCGATTCCGATTGACATCGCGATAAAAATCATACTGTTGCCGAGCGAGACTGCGGCGAGTTCGGTGCTACCCAGTTTCCCGACCATGATATTGTCGACTACGCCAATGAGCGTATGGCCCAGCATGCCGAGAATTACGGGATAAGCCAATTTCAGGTTGTATGAAAATTCTTTTGTATAACGTGTAAAATCCACTTTAAAATTTTTGTCCCAAAGGTAACATACGACGGCATTTAAGCAATGCCAATTCCCAATATAAACCAAATTATATGTTAACGAAATTCATAAAATATTCTTAAAAAATAACATACAAATTATTTTGAGCGAATTTTCTCCATGCTTTAAAACCTCACATTAACAGGAATTTACAGATGCTTTTATGTAATCTCGGAGCAGATGAAAGAATTTAGCATGGAATTATGTAATAGCCATTCAATGCATGCATACTATTTTTACCCCATAAACCAACAATTCATGTTTAATTAAAAAAAGTATTATGAAGACAACAGTGAAGATTAAAGGATTACTATTATTAGCGTTATCAATTTTTTTTACTGCTAATGTAAATGCACAGGATCCGGGAACTGCTTCTCCAAGCCCGGAAAATTACGACCAAGGATTTAAATTGGGATTTGGTTTGAGCGGCGGTTATATGTTTGACAATCCATATGATGCAAGTTTAGGTGGTGACGTCAGGTTACAATACGACTTTTCAAAAAGGACTTCGATATCGTTGACATCCGGTTTTACAAACCTGTTTATCGGCGACGATCTTGACGATTTGGGTTTCATTCCCGTAAAAGCGGGATTCAAAGTGTTCTTCTGGGAAGATGAGTTTTATGCTGGTGCCGAAATCGGTATGGGATTCCCAGTAACCAATGATTACAGCGACGTCGTAGACAACACCGTGATTTTGAGTCCGTCTTTAGGATATGCGACCAAATACATCGACTTCAGTTTGCGTTATGAGCACTACACCGAATTCCCGACTGCCGATGGAGACAAAGGAACCGGACAGCTTGCCTTAAGATTGGCTTACGGGTTCAAATTATAATTCCAAGTACAACAATATGAAAAACGCTCCTCAACAGGAGCGTTTTTTTTATGATTCATTTTCAAGCGCTTCCTTATAAAGGGAAATATTCGCCTTGACCTTGTCGTCGAGTTCCGGAAAAACGATATCGGTATATTTCTCCAATTCTTCGAGGATGATTTTCCCAACAATACACCGCGCCATTTCCTTGTCGTCAGCAGGAACGACATACCATGGCGCCTTTTCCTTGGAAGTGTTGTTGATCGCTTCTTCATAACACGCCATATAATCGGCCCAGCGTGCGCGTTCCTTCAGGTCGCCCACAGAAAACTTCCAGTTGTGCTTTTCCTTTTCCAGTCGGCGCAGCAACCGTTGTCTTTGCTCCTCTTTACTCAAATGCAGGTAAAATTTCAGGATAATGGTTCCGTTTTGCGCCAGGTGATTTTCAAAATTATTCATTTGTTCCATGCGGTTTGTCCAGAAATCCGTGGGAATATCTTCAATCTTTTCGATGCCCGGAAGGTTCTCATTCAGGATGTATTCAGGATGTACGCGCGTCACTAACACATTCTCATAATGCGTGCGGTTGAAAACCCCAATCCGGCCTTTTTCCGGCAGCGCAATATAATGCCGCCACAGATAATCGTGCTCCAATTCGGTCGAATTTGGCGTTTTGAAACTATTGATGACCACGCCACGCGGATTGATTTCCTTAAACACTTCGCGAATCAGGCTGTCTTTTCCCGATGTATCCATTCCTTGCAGGCAAATCAAAACGCTGTAACGGTTGTAAGCGTACATTTTGTCCTGGATTTTGCTGAGTTTCTCACGGATTTCCTGCAACATTTCTTCCTTTTCGTCTTTTTCTGCGCCGATTTCCAGCAGTGTCGGGAATGCGGAGAGTTTTATGGGTTTGGTGATTTTAAAATCATCTGGATTGATCGATTCCATAGCGGTTTTTTAGAGTGATAACCAAATTTAATGTTTTTGGAAGCTATTTCCTGCTATCCGCTGCAATCTTTTTTTCGGTAAAAAACCTCAAAAAAGGATTTCCGCTACTATCAGGGCTAGGGTTCGCGTTAGGGATTACCTCACTTAATTCTATTTGCAATGCGAGTTCGGTGAATGCTTTGCATTTGAGGCGATATCCTTTTAAGTTGAGGAATGAAAAAGATAAAGCCGAAAGCCCGGCCGCAGGCAACGCCAAAAAACTTTGCAACTTTCCAACTCTGCGACTATCTTTACACATGCAAAAATTCCACCTCGAGATTTTATTCCACCTCATCGGTATCGGTTCGGCTTCAGGGCTGTTTTATGACAACGGTTCCATTTTCATCATTTCCGACAATGGCGGCTATCTGTATGAATACAAGACCCAAACCGCAGCATTTGAAAAGACAGCCATTATCGAAAATGGCACTGAAAACATTCCCAAAAAGCTAAAGCCCGATTTTGAAGCGTTGGCCGTACATGGTGATAAGCTGTATGTTTTTGGGTCGGGTTCGACGGAAAACAGGAACAAAATGGTCACTATTGACAGGCATTCAAAAGCGGTTATTTCCACTACTGATTTGGCATTTTTATATTCGGCCATGCAGGGTTTTGGCCAAATCAAACCAGAAGATTTCAATATTGAAGGCGTCGTTTATACCGGCGAAAAATGGTATTTCTTCCAGCGTGGCAACGGAAAAAAAGGGGGAAATGGCATTTTTACGGTTTCGGGAAACAACCTTGGGGATGACTTTTCGATTTTATACAACGAAGTCAAACTGCCTAAAATCGATGGCGTCCGCGCGACATTCACCGACGCGGTTTTGGTCGGAAATGACATTTATTTTCTGGCTGCTGCCGAAGATTCCAATTCCGTTTATGAAGATGGCGAAGTGCTTGGAAGCGTCATCGGCAAAATGGATATCGAAACCATGAAAGTTGCATTCATCGAGAAAATCACAGGGAAACAAAAATTTGAAGGCATTGCCTTGTTCCAGCAAAGCGATAAAGACATCACGTTCCTGCTTTGCGAAGACAATGATACGGAAAGCCTGGAATCGGATATTTACAAATTAGTTTTGACGAAGTAATTTTTTTAATTCTTTGGATTTCATTAGATTTGGGTTTAACTACACAAAAACCTAAAACCATGATTAAAAAACTACTCTTATTATTATTTGTAATTACTTTCAACAGTTATTCCCAAAACAATTACCTCGATTTTGACGGGCTTGACGACAATGTCAATGTGCCCAATTCAGACAATCTTGTTGCCAATGCGACTGCCATTTCGATGTCGTGCAAAGTTTATCCGAAGCGTGTGAGTTTCGGGTTTCCTGATTTCAATGGGATTATGGGCTACAGAAATGAATCCAATTTTGATTTTTACCTGATCCAATTGTCGAGCACTGATGTTGAAGCCAGATTCCGCAATGCTGCTGGAGAAGCTTATACTATTACATATACCGGTTTGGTTTTGAACCAATGGACACAGTTTTTCCTGGTGTATAATGGAAGTACATTAAAATTATACAACGGCACGGCTGAAGTCGGTTCGGTAGCGGCTTCTGGTTCCGCTCCGGCAAGCAGCAGCGGCAGTTTAAAAATCGGTCTCGTGCAATACCAGGCATTCAATTGGTACCACAGCGGTTATATCGATGAAGCCAGTTTGTGGAATAAGGCATTGTCACCAACGGACATCAGCAATATTGTGGCCAACAACGGCGAAATTATAAATCCGGGAGGCGAAACAAACCTGAAAGCCTATTACAAGTTTAACCAGGGCGTGGCTTATGGAAACAATACCGGGTTGACAACTTTGACCGATGCAATGGGTTTGACAAATGGCACATTGGCGAATTTTGGTTTGAATGGCCAGGCATCGAATTGGGGCAGCAATATTTTGGACGTTTCTCATTTTGGGCAAAATGCCATACAGGTGTATCCAAATCCCGCTTCCGATCAAATTGCGGTTTCAGGATTGGTATCCGGAGCGGACATTACGATTTTGGATACGACGGGAAGAATCGTTTCCAGGGAAAAACTCTCGGGCGAGTCGACAATTGATGTCAGCAACCTGACATCGGGTGTTTATTTTCTCGGAATCAATGACAACCAAAAGATCAGGTTCATCAAAAACTAAAAAACGATTCACTTTATACCATGAAAGCTTACCTTCCCGGTAAGTTTTTATGTTTATAAAAATATTTTCTCCGGCTCCCAACCTTTTCCGCTTTTAAATGCTCTTTAGCTTAAAGACATCAATTGTGATAAACGAAAACTTAATTTCCGACTGCAGAAAAATGCACCGACACGCCCAGCGTGAAGTGTATACGCTCATGGCGCCAAAACTGTATCGCACCTGCAAACGGTACCTGAAAAAAGAAGAAGATATAGAAGAAGCCTTGGCCGATGCTTTTTATACGATCTTCACGAAAATCCACCAACTCAAAGAGGCCAAGGTCTTTGAAGCGTGGGCACGAAAAATTACGGTCAACCAATGCCTGTTGAGCATCAGGAAAAATGTGAACTTCAACATGTATCTCGAAGATGTGAAAACCCTGTCACAGCCTGTTACCGAGCATGCCACTGACCTGGAGGAAGAAGACCTGCTTAAATTACTACAATTGATTCCGGAAGGATGCCGCACTATTTTTAACCTCTTTGCGATCGAAGGTTACGGTCACAAGGAAATAGCCGACATGCTTTCCATCTCAGAAGGAACATCCAAATCACAATTGAATGTCGCCAAGACCAAGCTGAAAGAATTAGTCAATAACCTGTATTACCAAAAAGCGGAATAGCCATGGAAAATAAAGATAAAATATACGAACAGTTTAAGGACGCTGCCCAAAAAGCGGAATCGAAAGATTTTCCCGCAATGGATAAAGTCTGGAACCGTGTTGAAGACAAGCTCGACAAAAAAGAAGACAAAAAAGAAATTGCATTGTGGAAAAAACTGGCCGTTGCCGCTTCATTGCTGCTGTTCTTTTCGTTGGGTTACCAGTTTTTCAAAATGAGTAGTGTTGTGGTAACGCCTTCGTCCAATCCGGAAAAAGATATTGTCATAAAAGATTCGGTTAAAGATAAAATCCAAAAACCACAAAATGAAAATGCGGTTGTTAATGCTGAACATCCGCAATCGATCATCAAGACTGACGCCGATAAAATCCTGGAAAAGCAAGTATCAAAACAACAGGAAAATGTAGTTGCAAATGAAAAAGCCAATACCATTTCTGACCAGTTGAAAACTGCTAAAACTTCAAACATATCGGCAAATGACGATTTGTATACCAGTCCGAAAACCGATCCGAGCTTTAGCGGATTGGCGAAGCAATCCGCCACACGCGAATATGTCAGATCGGACATGAAGCAGGAGACGGAAGCCGACAAAATGTATGACAAAGACAAAAAAGAAATTACAAATAGTCCAAACGATATAGATTTCAAAAAAACCATCAGCGGTATAATTTCCGATGCTACCGGCCCGATTCCCGGCGCATCCGTTTCCGTTAAAGGCACTGCCATTGCCACACAAACCGATTTGGATGGGAAATATACGATCGAGGCAAAAGAAGGCGAAGAATTGGTTTTTAGTTTTGTTGGTATGGAACAAGCTGTTGCCGTGGTTGGGAATAACTCAAGAATTGATGGAAAGCTTGCAGAAAACGCACAGTTGGACGAAGTTGTAGTCACTGCTGATTATGGTATAAAAAGAAATGCCAAATCCATACAAAAAGTAAAGGGAAGCGAACTGTCAAAAACGACAAAACAAGATGCCGAATTGTTCACCGAAAAAGAACTGGAAGATTTCCTGAACCAGAATATCGAGCGGAAAATTGAGGTAAAAGATAAGGTTTTGATGTTTTACATTGATGGGGAAAAGACCAGCATTGATCTCGCAAAAACCATTTTTTATACTATCGAATATTCCAGGAAAAACCACATTACCAATTTAAAATTGCATCTCATGGATAACGATGCGTTGTCTGGTAACGTCATTTTTCAATTCCGTGGTGTCAACCGCAAGCAGCTCAATCTTGCAGTGGAAACGATGAAAACATATGAGGCGAAATAAACAAAAAGGCATAAGTCAACTTATGCTTTTAACTATTGTTTGATGACTTTAAAGGTCGTTTTTTGGTCTTTTCCAAAAATCGTCACCAAGTATACGCCATTTGTAAATCCAGAGAAATTGACAGTGGGATTCGCAATATTGGCATGTATTTCCAAGACCAATTGGCCGAGCAAATTATATACGGCAATTTTTTCGACAACTTCAACCGAAGCGATATTCAATACATCGTTTACCGGGTTCGGATAATAATGCAATTGTTGGTTATCGAAATCTGCTATGCCAAGCGCATCCGTGATGTAAACGCCATAATCTTCGACATCGGAAGTGAAATATTGTGAGCTGCAAGTCCTTTCCGCATCAGAAATTCCGGCTGCTTCGCTAATGATGCGCATTCGCAGCAACGTATTTTTTACCGCAGTATCCGGAATAGTGACATCACCGGTAGAATATGAAAATACGCCCGGATTAATATTGCCACTCTGAACCAATTCTGTAGTATCAAAAAGGCCATTGTTGTTAAAATCAATATACGCTTCCATGGCCTGGGTATAAGTATTTCCCGACTTGAAGGAAATTTTAAGTGGATAAGTCTGTCCGGCTGTCACAATCGTATTTTTCGTACAGCAATAATCATGGTACGGCACATTGGTCATGACGGCTGTATAATTGTGGATGTTGTTGAAAGCGACTTCGCTCAATGACGATCCGTAAAAACCTTCATATTGTGAGGTTGGCGAACAGGCCGCAACAACCGAAGTTCCGGCGACGACAGCGTTCAGTACATTAACCGTATTGGAACCAAATGAATTGGTCACCGTATAAGCCAAATCATAAAAACCCGGTACGGTAAGCGTAAATGACGGATTCTGCAGCGTTGATGTCAATACTGTAGCGCCATTGGCCAGAGTCCAGCTAAACGAAATTCCAGGCCACGAATCGTCATTCTGGAATGTATTCGGGATACATGCTGATCTATCTGAAAAAGTCACAATGCCGCCCACACAAACCGATTGCACATCCTGTAAAAATCCCGCAGTTGGCGCAACCGTTGGTACCAGTTTGTCATTGCCATTGGCCGACAAATAAGAACTCCGCGTGGTCGTCAATGCCGAAACCATTCTCGTTTTCTGGTTGGCAGTAAACATATTCCTGCATTCATTGGAGGAATAATCCATGTAATTTTTGGCAAACAGCAGGTTTGAGGAATTGCCATCACAAGAATTCGTGCCTGAAGTATTGCACGGATTTACGCTTCTTTTATGCGGCGGCGTATCGGCACAGCAATCACCGCTTCCACTTCCGCAGCCGTTGCCGACAGGACAAGTATTTCCGCTGCCGTCGCCTTCAAATGTGTGGTATAAATTCAGCGCATGGCCGAGTTCGTGCGATTCGCTTTTTGAGCCGGTATCGCGAAAGGAATGGCTCACCAATACGGCGCCGTCAATTGCGGTTCCATGAGCAGCAGCCAATTGTGCGTAACCAAGCGTCCCGGTTCCATTAGTGATATTGTCAAAGCACGAAATGACCCAGATGTTGTAATAACTATTGGAGTC